>JAFAUV010000058.1 GCA_019243075.1 Bradyrhizobium sp. | reverse complement strand
CCCCGGAATGACGACGAGAATTGTAGGCCGTCAAGCCGCTACGCCGGCGCCATCGCGTCGTAGAAGGGATAATCGGTGTAGCCGGCCGCATCGCCGCCATAGAAGGTGGCGCGGTTGTAGGGCGTCGGCGGATAGCCGTGCTGCAGGCGCAGCGGCAAATCCGGATTGGAGATGAAGCTGCGGCCGAACGCGATCGCGTCCGCGTGGCCTTGCGCGATCGCTGCGTCCGCCGCCTCGCCGGCAAACCCGCCGGCCGTGATCAAAACGCCCTTCCAGATCGGACGATACAGCACCATCGCCGACGGCACGCCCTGCCAGTTGACCTCGGCGCGGCCGGCGCCGGAGGACCGCGGCTCGATGAAATGCAGATAGGCGAGGCCGAGCGGATTGAGCTGCTCGATCGCATAGGAATAGAGCGGCATCGGCTCGGCCTCGCCGCTGCCATTGGCGATGCCATAAGGCGACAGCCGCACACCGACGCGGTCGGCGCCCCAGACCTCGATCGCCGCCTGCGTCACCTCCAGCAAGAACCGCACGCGGTTCTCGATTGATCCGCCATAGCGGTCGGTGCGCAGATTGCTGCGCGATTGCAGGAACTGCTCGACCAGATAGCCGTTGGCGCTGTGAATCTCGGCGCCGTCGAAACCGGCCGCGAGCGCATTGCGCGCGGCCTGCCTGTAGGCCTCGACGATCTGCGGGATCTCATCGGTCTCGAGCGCGCGCGGTGTCTCGTAGGGAACGGCCCTGCCATCGGCGGTCCCCGCCTTGAACTCGGATGAGATCGCGACCGCCGAGGGCGCGACCGGCAGCGCCCCGCCAGGCTGGAAAGACGAATGCGAGACGCGCCCGACATGCCAGAGCTGAAGGAAGATGTAGGCGCCCTTGGCGTGGACGGCATCGACGACCTTGCTCCAGCCCTCGACCTGCGCATCCGAATAGATGCCGGGCACCCCGGGATTGCCGAAACCGGTCGCCAGCACAGGTGAAGCTTCGGCGATCAGGAGGCCGCCCTGGGTCGCGCGCTGCGCATAATATTCCGCGTTCAACGGCCGCGGCGCCAGCGAGGGCTTTGCCGCACGCAGCCGCGTCAAGGGCGCCAGCACGACGCGATGCTTGAGCTGGTAGGGACCGACCTGCAGGGGTGAAAACAGGTAAGGAAAGTTCATGGCTGCCCGGGAGCTGTTCTTGTGTGATTGACGCAATATTGCGCGCATCTTGTTCGGAAATAGCGGCGGAGGCAATCCGCCGGCGAGTTCGCCGAACAATGTTTGCCGTCATCTGCGGAAGGCGCTTCCGGCATCGTCGCGAGGCGGTTTGCGAAAGCCGGCAGGGGCGAAAACTACAACGTCTCCTGCCTGTGGCCGCAATTCTTGCAGGTGAATTTCACGCGGGCAGCGCCGCGTTCGGCGGCGAGGCGGTTCGGCGCGCCGCATTTGCCGCAGACGGCGTCGATCCGCGTGCTGCCCTGCTTGATGACCAGGTTGCGCTTTTCCATGGTTTCGCGGATCAGCCGCTCGGCCTCTTCCCGCATCGATTGTTTCGACATCCGCAGCTTTCCGTCTTCTAAGATCGCGCGCGATTTAGCGCAGGCATATGACAAGCGTGCGTGGCGGACGGTTCACGTCTCGACGATGACATAGCTGTCCTCGACACGCACGGCGAAGGTTTCGGCGACGTAAGGTCCCTTCTGCAGTTCCTCGCCGCCGGCGACCGCGACCGGATAGGAGCGGACCCTGAACCGCTTCGGATCAAACCAGGACTGGCCGTCGCGCATGTCGAATTCCCAGCCGTGCCAGGGACAGCGCAACATCTCGCCGACGCGCGAACGCTGGTAGACGCCGGGTTCGGGCGAGGTCAGCCGCGCCACGCAGGCGGCCTTGTCGAGCGGGGCGCCTTCATGCGGGCAGCGGTTCAACAGCGCGAAGAACTCGCCATTGACATGGAACACGACGATGTCGCGGCCTTCGATCGGAACCACCTTGTTGCCGCCGGGCGGAATGTCCGACGTGCGGGCGACGACGTGACGGGTCATGCAAGCGAGTTCCGCGTCATAAGCCGCGAGGGGCGGCTTTGGACCGAAACTCTAGCCCGACCGCGCGAAGGGCGCAAATCAGCCGCAGCTGACTTCTGACGTAGCCGGGTGCACCGATTGCCGCTGAACCACGGAAAAGCGCGGGCTGGTAATCCTGCCCGGACGGCTCGCGTTGCCGAGCTTGCGGCTCTACAGGCCGTACACCGCGCGCGCGTTGGCATTGAAAATCTTGTTCCGCTCGGCTTCCGTCAGCGGCGTCTTGAAGGCGAAACGGGCGTCGTCATAGTCCCAGTGCGGATAGTCGGAGGAGAACAGCAGCCGATCGATGCCGACCCATTCGATCAATTGCCGCAGATGCCTGCCTTCATCCGGCTCGTCGATCGGCTGCGTCGTGAACCAGAAATGCTCGCGGACATATTCGCTTGGCTTGCGCTTGAGGTGCGGCACCTCGCTGCGGAAGCGCGCGAAATGCTGGTCCATTCGCCACATGGCGGAGGCAATCCAGCCGAAACCGCCCTCGATGTAGACGATCTTCAGCTTGGGGAAGCGCTCCGGCACGCCCTCGATCACCAGGCTCGCGAGATTGGCAGCCATGGTGTGGGCGTTGGACTGGTGCTCCTCGCAATAATAGGACGGCCAGCCGCCGCCGGTCGGCGCGTGCCCGCCATAGCCCCCGACATGAATGCCGAGCGGCAGGCCCAGCGCCTCGGCGCGTTCATAGATCGGCCAGTAGCGGCGGCGTCCGAGCGGCTCGTTGGCGCGTGGCGAGATGTTGATCTGGATATATTCGCCGAGCCTGGCGCAGCGGTCGATCTCCTCGAGTGCGGCGGCCGTGTCGTCCTGGCTCACCAGGATCGAGGCCTTCAGGCGCGGATCGCGATGCGTCCAGTATGCGAGCTGCCATTCGTTGATGGCGCGCTGGATCGCCGCGCCGAACTCCAGATTCTGCTGCGAGAAGATGAAGTGGTCGAGCACCTGCAGGATGCCGAACTCGACGTCGTAGGGATCGAGATGCTGCTTCTGCATGAAGGCGAGATCGGAGCCGGGCACGCCGCCGGTCGGCGGCCAGGCGTCGCGGCGGCAGATCAGGGGCGAGGAGCGCGGATAGGGCGTGGTGCCGATATAGGGCGTGCGCAGATGATCGCCATAGGTCTTCAGGTGCTCCTGCCAGCGTTTCGGCAGGAAATCGTTGAGGTCGGCGCGCGAGCGCAGGCTCGGATGCAGGTCGCAATCGATGATGCGCAGCCGGCTCGCGGCCACCTGCTCCTGCTCCAGCATCGGGCGGTCGATGACATCACTCATGCGATCCTCCTAGCTAGTTCAGCTTCAGCCGCGGAAACGTCTCCAGCGGATTGTCGGCGCACATGCGCGAGACGATGTTCTTGGGCAGATGCGGCGGCATCGGATCGTCACCGTCGAACTGCCAGTGCGGATAGTCGGATGCGAACAGGAACATCTTTTCGGAGCCGATCTGGTCGATGACATCGGCAACGCTCCTGGCGTCAGGCGGGGCATCGAATGGCTGCATGGTGAGGCGGACATGGTCACGGATGATGGACGCCGGCTCGCGCTCGACCCAGGGCACCTCGACACGCACGCCGCGCCAGGTCTTGTTGGCGCGCCACATGAAGGCGGGCAGCCAGCTCACGCCCGACTCCATCAGCACGACTGTCAATCCGGGGAATTTGCCGAACACGCCCTCATAGATCAGGCTCAGGATCTGCGCCTGGAACGCCTGCGCCTCGACGAAATAATACTCATAGCGATGCGACGGCCAGCCGATCGAGCTCGGCGCCTGCCGGTACGAAGAGCCGGCATGGATCGCGAGCGGCAGCCTGTATTTTTCCGCAACCTGATAGATCGGCCAGAAGTGCCGGCGGCCGAGCAGCATCTCGCCCTGCGCCAGCACCAGGATCGAGACGAAGCGGTGATCGCCCGCGCGGCGCTCGATTTCGTCGATGGCGAGGTCCGGCGCCTGCATCGGCACCAGGATCGAGGCGCGTAGGCGCTGGTCTCGCGACAGCCATTCGGCCGCGATCCAGTCGTTGATCGCCTTGCAGAAGGCCGATGCCATGTAGGGATCGAACACGGCGGAAGCGCCATAGAGCACGTTGCAGATCGCGTGGCTCGCGCCGAGCTGGTCGAACGCGCCGCGCTGCACCATCTTGAGATCGCCGCCCGGTTTGCCTTCGGCCGGCCGCCAGTCGGGCCGGCCGCAGAGCGGCATGTTCGGCGGATAGCTCGTGAGATCGAGGCCGTCGATGGCGCGGCTCACCACCTGCTCCTTCCAGTGCTCGTCGAGATAAGGCAGCAGCGTGGTGCGCGTTCCGCCCACCGCGGGGTGGATGTCGCAATCGATCCGCGTGGCCGTGGCCATGGGTCTCCTTGGTGTTTCCGCTGGTCATTTTTGGCGGCGTTTTCGCACCGCGACGCAAATGTGCCGCCGTCAGCTTGCGAGCGCAAGCAAATAGCGGGCGTTTCGCCTGCCAAATCGGACTTCCTGCCATTCCCTGCGCGGCCAGTTGGCGCCAAAGTTCTTCGACTGGCCGGGAATACCGACAATGGCGATGCCGTCAAATCGCCGCACCTCGGAGCGATAGGGGCGGCGGAAGCGCGATTCAAAAAAGATGATAAGAAGCGTTGCACTCATTATCCTGATGGCGATGACAGCCGCCGCCGGCCCGCCGGGCGTGAGGCAGCGCGCTGACAACCATCTGCTCAGGGTCGGGCTTGACGACGATCCCGCAGGAGCGGTGTCGCCGGACAACGCCGCGCCGAAGCAAGCGGCGTCCTGCGACGGCGTCACCTTCACGCGGAACCTGAAATATGGCGATCACACTCTCAACGTCCTCGACGTCGCGACCGCGCAGCCGCCCGGCGCCAAACGCCCGGTCATCGTGTTCGTGGCGGGCGACAGTTTTGCCAGTGACGGCGGGACATCGGCGGCGAGTCCGCTGGTCGAAGAGACGATGTGCTTTGCCGGGCACAACGGGCTTGTCGCTTTTACCATGTCCTACCGGCTCGCACCGGCCGCGCGCTGGCCGGCGGGCGCGAGGGACGTCGCCGCCGCGATCTCCTGGGTGCATGAGAACGCCGACCTGTTCGGCGGCAACAGGGACGAGATCATCCCGGTCGGCTACGCCGCCGGCGCGTTCCATCTCGCGAGCTTCCTCGCGCACAGCGAGTTCCAGGAGAACGACTCCTCTGTCGCCGGCGCCGTGCTGGTGTCCGGTATCTATCGTCCCGACAGCGACGCGACTGACGGCGAAAAATCCTATTTCGGCACCGATGCCGGCAAATATGAGGGCGAGTCGGCGTTGCCGGGGCTGACCAGGATCGACATGCCGCTGGTGGTGGCGTGGTCAACGATGGACGCCCAGCGCTTGGTCGCCCAGGGCGAGAAGCTGAAGGACCTGCTCTGCGCCTCCGGGCATTGCCCGCGCACGGCGCTATTGAGCAAACCCTCCAGCCCTGCGTCGGTCTTCGACCTCGACGGCGCCGGCGCCGTCCTGCACGATCGCCTGCGTCAGCTCATCGGCCAGATCGACGCCCGCGGCTTGCCGTAGCCGGCAGGCCCGCGCCGAACGCGGATGATGACCGGCAGCGGAATTTGCAGCCCTACCGAAGCACGCGCGCGTCCCCATATGGGTTTGTCGAACCGACCTCATCGAGCGACGCGCGATCCGTGAGCCAGCTTGCATTATTCGAGGACCAGGCGGCGCGGCCGTCGGGGCTGCGCTATCAGGCGGACTTCCTATCGGCGGCGCGCGAACGGGAACTGATCGCGGGCCTGACGGCGCTGCCGCTGCAGCCGTTCCAGTTCGGCGCCTTCGAAGGCCACCGGCGCGTCAAATCATTCGGCTTCCGCTACGACTACACGCTGCGGAGACTCAAGCCGAGCGAGCCGATCCCGCAATGGCTGGCGGAAACCGCGCGAGCGGCGGAGCGCTTTGGCGAATTGCCGGAAGGTAGCGTGCGCCAGGTGCTGTGCACCGAATATGACGTCGGCGTCGGCATCGGCTGGCACCGCGACAAGCCGCATTTCGACAGGGTGTTCGGGATTTCGCTGGGCAGCGCCTGCCAGTTTCGCTTTCGACGCCGCCGAGGAAACGAACAAGCCGACAAATGGCAACGCTTCACGTTTCGCGTAGCGCCGCGCTCGATCTATCTCATGGATGGCGAAGCGCGCAGCAGCTGGGAGCACAGCGTCCCGCCGGTCGAGGAACGGCGTTATTCGATCACCTTCCGCACGATGCGCCAAGCACCCTGACACGGGCCGCCTAGACGCTGCGCCCGTACGACAGAGGTGGAGGTGGGGTGGCTTGCCGGGCAGCCAGCACGTTGAATCATAGCTCTTCTGATTTGGGAATCCCTCATCGATTCAAACTAGAGCCATCCCGCTCTACCCACGCGGCAGGCCGCGGTCGCGGAGCACATCACCACAGGCCGCCGGGGGGCCTGCGCGGGAGGCCCGCTTGCCATCAAACGATCCGCGCCGGTCCAACGCATCAAGACGCGCGCGGAATACACCCGGCGACAACTGTACGAGATGCTGGCGGAGGCGGTCCGGGAACACCGGTTAGGCTGACACCGCCAACGAACTAATTTTTGATCCCTTCTGCACGCAGAAGATCGTTGAAATCGAGGTGGGTGACACCTTCCTTTTTACAGATATCAGGGATCTTCTGCCGCTTGTTGCTGTCCTGGTCGATCCTCGTTTCCTTCTCGCTGCTCACTACGGGCAGGCCAAGCATCTTGGCGAGTGCAATTGTCGTCAGGTTGTTAAGTCCGATCGTGTTTTTTCGATTGCCGTTGTATTCGGAGATGACCGCCTCGTGGCGGACCTTCATTTCTTCATAGTGGCGCTGTACGTAGCCCAGTCCCAATCCTCCTCACCGACTTCCATCTGTAGCGCGGCGTCATTGGCTCTTATGCACTCTCCAATCGGCCCTGGAAGGAGCTTGAGCTCGTCGTAAATCTCAACGGAGACGGCGAATCTTCCGCTCACGACCAGTCCCGCAATCTTGGCCCAGGGAGTAGGGTGGATGTCCTCCGGCATGAACTCCAGAGGGTTGCTCAACCCCGACGTATCGAGGCAGTACTTCTTCATCAGCTTCTGAAGTGGCTGCGGATGTCATCGAGGTGAGCGATGTTCTTGATGCCCATGAACTCTGCGGCATTGTGGTTGGTGATCATGCCGTTCGACCAGGCTTCAAGGACGAGCCCCGTGTACAGGTCCCCGCGCTGCGACCGGTATCTCGAACCGTAGTACTCTGCTCGACCGCCGCCTTTGAAGTCCATCTCCTCCTTCAGATACTGAGGCCGCTTCACGTCCCAATAAAATTGGGCCGCCACGTACCGCAGCCCGACCAGTCGGACCAGGGCGGCGTGGCGACTGACGCAAAAGGCGCTCGCAACCGTCGCAATCGCGCCGTCGCCGATCATGTCCTCCGGCCGCGCGGGTGCAGGCAGTACCCGTGCAACCTCATCTCTAGGCATCAGGAAGGCCCCAGCGAAGCCGTTACACCAGTCTTCGATCTGCTTAGCTTTCGTCTTGTTGGGGGCCGAACCTATTGGTCCGCTGATGCCACTCTCCCTGAGGGCGACGTGTGCTAGCTCGTGGGCAAGCGTGAACGCCTGCGCCGTAGGCGCCTCCCTGCTGAAGATGATCACCGGCAGTGGCGACGCAAAAAGACACATCCCGCGGGCGCCGAAGGCCGCGAGACCAGAGTTCTTCATCGTGATGATGCCAGCGCGCTCCAGGTAGTTTCTGAACGCATTGATGAACTTGGCCTTGTCATTCCCCTTGCGAGAGAGTTGCTCGCCAATTGGCAGCTTGAGCATCCCACGCGCGGCTGCCGCTGCCGCCTCCGTATCCTTGTCGACCGCCGAGAAGAACCCGTCGCTGAGCACCGGCGGCTCGAGTCCAAGCATGTCGTAAAGATCGAGTGCGTTAAGCCGGGTCTCCTCGGCCTCTCCCTGGATCATGAGCAGTTCGTGGAGCTCGGTTGGCGCCTCGGCCCCTGAGTGCATCCGAAAATCTGGTACGAGTTCGAGGTCCTTTATCTTTGGCTGGTCCTTGGAAAGAAGCTCCATGAAGGGAACGTCGTAGACGCTTGCCAGCTTGCGACCCTGTTTCACCGTTGGGAAGCCTCCGCCTTCTTTCTCCCAACTAAAGATATGGTCCACCGTGACGCCAGCACCCTTCGCGGCGCTTTCGGGCGACAGCTTCACTCGTTCGCGAGCCCACCTGAGGACCTCGCGGTTGAATGGAACTCTGACTCTTTCTGCCGTGCTGGCCATGGCGCGCGCCTATATACAGCAAATAGTGAACCAAATTACCCCCGCCATCCAGGTCACGGCCTACGCCCGTTAGTCTGCTGCGCGTCGGCGGCTGATGTTCTTGTATTGTTCTTATAGTTTGTCTTTGTCCAATGGAAGCCCCCGCACACAGTACACCTCAAGCCGTTGACCGGTTGGAGGCGTCTGTCGATCAGCCGATAGTGGCCCTGCAGTGGGGACATGGGCATAGGCCAATTTCCATTTGTCTTGGCCGTGGCCGAGGAAAGGCATGCCAGATTCTCCGATATGTGAAGCGCGCCTTTCGACGTATCGGCGCAGAGTTCGGAGTGATGGGCTTCTCGCCGTACAGGTTGCGCCATTTCATGGCCGACAACAAAAAAGCT
>JAFAUV010000391.1 GCA_019243075.1 Bradyrhizobium sp. | reverse complement strand
CGCGCCCGACGCCCGCGCCGCGCTGATGAGCCTGCTCGGCGGCGACCGCCAGGCCTCGCGCAACGAATTGAAGAAGCTCATGCTGTTGGCCCATGGCGAGGGCGAGGTGACGCTCGACCATGTGATGGCGGTCGTGGCCGACGCTTCCGAGCTGAAGCTCGACCCGATCGTGGATGGCGCGTTCGCCGGCAAGCCGGACCTGGTCGAGACCGAGTTCGCGAAGGCCATGGTCGCCGGCACCTATCCCGGCCTGATCATCGCCTCCGCGCAGCGCCAGGCGGCATGGCTGCACAAATCGGCGCTGGCGATTGCCGAGGGCACGCCGGCCTCGGCTGTGCTCGAGGGCGGATTTCCGCGGCTGCATTTTTCGCGCAAGTCCATGGTCGAAATTGCGCTGCGGAATTTTTCGCCGGCACGGCTCGCGGCCATCATCGACCAGCTTGGCACCGCCGCCCTCGACATGCGCAAGCAAACTTCGCTCGCCGCCGTGATCGGACAGCGCGCGCTGCTGTCGATCGCGGTGAATGCGAGAAGAAAGGCGTAACCATCATTGCGAGACGCGAAGCGACCACGCAATCAAGCTATCCGCATGCCGATCCATGGATTGCTTGCCTTCGCCCGCAATGCCGAGGAAGGAGCCCATGTGCTAGCCGCTTCGCGCCAGCCGCCGCATCACCTCGTCGAGCTGCTCGAGATTGCGGTAGCTGATCTGCACGGTGCCGCCGGGGTCGCGATGGTTGACGCTGACATTGAGCCCGAGCGCATCGGACACCCGCTTCTCCAGTGCCACCGTGTCGGCGTCCTTGGCTCTCGCTCCGCCGGCCCCCCGCGCCTTTTGCGGCTTGCGCTCCGGCACGCCCTCCTCATGCGCCAGCGCCTCGGTCTGGCGCACGTTGAGGCCCTGCTCGACGATCTGCTTCGCGGCAGCGAGCGGATCGGGCACGCCGATCAGCGCGCGGGCGTGGCCGGCCGACAATTTGCCGGCGGCGATATAGGCCTGCACCTCGGCGGGCAGCTTGGTCAGCCGCATCATGTTGGCGACATGGCTGCGGCTCTTGCCGACGATCCTGGCGATGTCCTCCTGGCCGCGCTTGAACTCGTCGGCGAGCGCGTGATAGCCCTGCGCTTCTTCCAGCGGATTGAGATCCTCGCGCTGGACGTTTTCGATGATCGCAAGCTCCAGCGCGTCGCTGTCACCGACGTCGAGAGGTACGATCGGCACCTCGTGCAGACCCGCGGCCTGCGAAGCGCGCCAGCGGCGCTCGCCGGCGATGATCTCGTAGCGGTCGTGCGTGCCCTTCACCGGCCGCACCACGATCGGCTGGATCAAGCCGTGCGCCTTGATGGAGCCGGCCAGCTCGGCGAGCTCGGTTTCGGCAAACGCCCGGCGCGGGTTGCGCGGATTGGGCTTCAGAAATTCGATCGGCACCTTGCGCTGCGTGCGCGGCCGGTCGACATGCGCCGCCTCGCCGCCGACATCGCCGATCAGACTTGCAAGACCGCGGCCCAGTCGCGAACGCGCTTCGTCGGCCATCGTCGCCAGCTCCCTTGGATTCACGGCACCACTCCAGTCAGAACCTCGGTTGGATTCGGTCGATGGGTGAAATCGGTGGGCATGCTTTGCGTTGCCCAGCCTAGGAATCAACCCTCAACTCGCCCGCAGCTCGCGTTCGCGCTGGATCACTTCGGTCGCGAGCTTCAGATAGGCTTCGCTGCCGACGCATTTGAGGTCATAGACCAGCACCGGCTTGCCATAGGAGGGCGCCTCCGAAATTCGCACGTTGCGCGGGATCATGGTCTTGTAGACCTTGCTGCCCATGAACTGGCGCACGTCGGCGACGACCTGGTTCGACAGATTGTTGCGGGAGTCGAACATGGTCAGCACGATGCCGTGAATCGACAGGTTCGGGTTCAGCGTGGAGCGCACCTGTTCCACGGTCTGCAACAATTGCGACAGGCCTTCGAGCGCGAAGAACTCGCATTGCAGCGGCACGAGGATGGCGTCGGATGCGGCCATCGCGTTCACGGTCAGAAGGTTCAGCGACGGCGGGCAGTCGATCAGCACATAGGTGTAGTCGGCCTCCGGCGAGACATTGTTGTTCAGGCTGGCGATCGCGTCGCGCAGGCGGAAGGCCCGGCCGGGCGTGGTGCCGAGCTCGAGCTCGAGGCCGGACAGATCCATGGTCGAGGTGGCGATGTGCAGCCGCGGCACTGCGGTCGGCACCACCGATTCCCGGAGCTGCGCCCCGCCGACCAACACGTCATAGGTCGAGCATTCGCGATTGCGGCGGTCGATGCCGAGACCGGTGGAGGCATTGCCTTGCGGATCGAGATCGACAATCAGCACGCGTTCGCCGATCGCGGCCAGCGCCGTGCCGAGATTGATCGCGGTCGTGGTCTTGCCGACCCCGCCCTTCTGATTGGCAAGCGCCAGAATGCGCGGATGGCCGGGCATTGGGTCTGCCTTATGTTCTTGATATCCCTGGTTAATTACGCCCATCGCCGCCCATTTGTTCCCCGGGACATCTCAGCGCCGCGCGATCTGGTCGAGCTCGACGATCCAGCCCCGTCCACCGGTCAGGCTGGCATGGAGAAGCGGCTTGATCTTCCAATATTTAGTAGCCTCGGTCAATTCAGCCTCAACATCTTGACCCTTGAGAAACAGCGCTTTTGCACCTCTTCGTAACAGCGGCTCGGCGAAGCCGATCAGCTGATGTAGCGGAGCCAGTGCCCGCGCAGTGACGCAATCGATCGGCCCATCGATGCTATCCACAATATCCTCGATTGCCCTCGCATGCACGATTCCCGGCGCCGAGGTGATTCGCAATGCCTCCCGCAGAAACGCGGCCTTCTTGGAGTTCCGCTCGACCAGATGGACCTGGGCTCCCGGCGTTTCGCCCAGCGCACAGGCGAGCACAATACCGGGGAAGCCGCCGCCGCTGCCGAGATCGACCCAGGTCTTGGCCGTCGGCGCGAGCGAGAGCAGCTGCAGCGAGTCGGCGACGTGGCGGGTCCAGAGCTGCGGCAGGGTCGAGGGCGCGACCAGGTTGGTCCTGGCCTGCCAATGGCGAAGGAGGCCGAGATAGAGATCGAGCCGGGCTTCCGTTTCACGTGAAACGGGAGTGAGCGCCAGGGCCTCGGCCTTGTCGGAGTGGGCTGCTGAAGAAGCCCGAGCGGCCCTCGCCTCTGGTCGCTGTTTCACGTGAAACACTCCTCAGGCGGTCGCCTTGGTCTTGCGTGCCTCGCGGCGGAGATAGGCGGCCAGAATGCCCAGCGCAGCCGGCGTCATGCCGTCGATCCGGCCCGCCTGCCCAACGGTCCACGGGCGCTTGGCCGCGAGCTTGGCGCGAACTTCATTCGAGAGACCGGGCACCAGCGCGTAGTCGATGTCCCCCAGCACCAGCCCCTCGTCACGCCGGAAGGCATCGACATCGGCGGTCTGGCGCTTGAGATAGACGTCGTACTTCGCGTCAATCTCGAGATGGACCGCGATGGCCGGATCGATGGACGCCAGCTCCGGCCAGATCGCCCTCACCTCGGTCCAGCCGACACCGGGATAGGCCAGGAGTTCGAAGGCCGAGCGACGCTGGCCGTCCCTGTTCAGGGCGAGGCCGTGCTTGGTGGCTTCGTTCGGCGTGATTGTCAGGGATTGCGAGCGCCGCTTCGCCGCCTCCAAGGCGGCCATCTTCGCCTGATGCCGCTGCCGACGGGCTTCGCCCACGCAGCCAAGTGCGATCCCCTTGTGGGTCAGGCGCTGGTCGGCATTGTCCGCCCGCAAGGTCAGCCGGTATTCGGCGCGCGAGGTGAACATCCGATAGGGCTCAGTGATGCCACGGGTGACGAGATCGTCGATCATCACGCCGAGATAGCCATCAGCGCGGTCGAACACGATTGGCGCCGTACTGCTCGCAGCCAGGGCGGCATTGAGCCCGGCTGCGAGGCCCTGGGCGGCGGCCTCCTCATAGCCCGTGGTGCCGTTGATCTGACCGGCGAGGAAAAGGCGCTTCAGACGGCGAGTCTCCAAGGTCGGATCGAGTTCGCGGGGATCGATGTGATCATATTCGATGGCATAGCCCGGCCGGACCATCCTGACCTGCGCCAGACCGGGGATCGAAGCCAGGAGCGCGAGCTGGACCTCTTCCGGCAGCGAAGTCGAGATGCCATTGGGGTAGACGGTGGTATCGTCGAGGCCTTCCGGCTCCAGGAAGATCTGATGGCCGTCACGATCACCGAACTTGACGATCTTGTCCTCGATCGACGGGCAATAGCGCGGGCCGGAGCTCCTGATCTGGCCCGAATACATCGGCGAACGATGCACATTAGCCCGGATCACGTTGTGGGTGGCCGGCGTGGTGCGGGTGATGCCGCACTGGATCTGGGGCGTGGTGATCCGGTCGGTCATGACAGAAAACGGCTCCGGCGGATCGTCGCCGGGCTGCAGCTCGACCGCGGCCCAATCGATCGTGCTGCCATCGAGCCGCGGCGGGGTACCGGTCTTGAGCCGCCCGAGAGTAAAGCCGGCGCGCTCGAAGGACTTCGACAGTCCCATGGCGGGCGCCTCGCCGACCCGACCGGCCGGCCAATTCTTCTCTCCGAGATGGATCAGGCCGCGCAAGAAGGTGCCGGTCGTGACCACTACCGCGCCGGCCGAAAGCGCGCGGCCATCGGCCAAGCGAATGCCAGCGACACGGCCGTCAGAGA
>JAFAUV010000258.1 GCA_019243075.1 Bradyrhizobium sp. | reverse complement strand
CCGGCGTGCACGGCGATCTCGCCGAACAGGCGGGCGAGCCGGTCCGCATCGTTTGAAAGGGTGCTCTCGTTCAAATCATCACTCACTTGCGGCATCGGAATTGGCGGTGTTGGCGGCTGATCGCCGTTGTAGCCGAGCCGCGTGCGTCTTGACACCCCGTGCGGCCTATTTGATTTCCACCTTGGCCTGCCGCGCCACGTCCTTCCAGAGCTCGATGTCCTGCCTGATGAAGCCGGCAAATTGCTCCGGCGAATTGCCGACGACCTGCATCGCCTGCTGCTCGATCAGGCTGGCGGATCCCGGATCCTTGAGCGCCTTGATGATCTCCGAGTTCAGCTTCTCGATGATCTGGCGGGGCGTGCCGGCGGGCGCCAGGAAACCGTGCCAGGCGATGGCGTCGAAACCGGGATAGCCGCTCTCGGCAAGGGTCGGCACGTCGGGCGCGACCGGCGATCGGTCCTTGCTGGTGACCGCGAGCGCAATCAGCTTGCCGGCGCGGACCTGCGACAAGGCCGAGACCGGATCGGCGAATACGACGTCGACCTGTCCCGCCAGCAGATCGGCAACCGCCAACGAGGTGCCGCGATAGGGCACATGGGTCATCTTGATCCCGGCCTTGTCGTCGAACAGTTCAGTGACGAGGTGATTGGAGACGCCGACGCCGGCCGTGCCGTAATTCAGTTGGCCGGGCTTGCTCCTGGCAAGCGCGACGAGCTCGGCGACGGTCTTCACCCCGAGCGAGGGATTGACCACGAGGACGTAGGGATAGGCCGTCGTCATCGAGATCGGCACAAAATCCTTCTCGGGATCATAGGACAGCTTGGCGTAAATACCGGGGTTGATCGAGATCGGCCCGGACTGGCCGAGCAGCAGGGTATAGCCGTCCGGCTCGGCATTCTTCACGATCTCGGCGCCGATGATGCCGCCGGCGCCGCCACGGTCCTCGACCACGACCGGCTGGCCGAGCGCATCGCCGACATGCTTGCCTATGATGCGCGCCACCGCGTCCGCAGCGCCGCCGGCGGCAAACGGCACGATCAGCCGGATCGGGTGGTTCGGATAATGATCGGCGCGGGCCGGGCCAATGGCGGTGCCGATCGCAGCCAGCACCAGCGGCAAAACCAGCGCTCGCCTAGGCATGAGACATTCACTCCCTGATCCCGCCTGCGCCCCATTCTGCAGGGTCCGTCGGTTCACCGCAGCATAATGCAGAAATGCCCGCACGGTCCATCGCAGGGGCGCGGTTGCGCTTTCTCGAAAGCAGGACAATGCTGCCCAAAACGCCGGGAGGTGAAATGCTGCAAACGCCCGATGTCACGCTGCCGCTCGCGCGCTTTGTCGCAGCGAGCGGATGGGAGGAGGTGCCGGCGGAAGTCCGACACCAGGCCAAGCGCTCGTTCATGAACCTGTTTGCGGTGGCGCTGGCGGGATGCCGCGCCGGACCGGTCGAGATCGCGCTGCACTCGCTCTGCGAATTTTCCGGCGGAAAGCGAGCGACCCTGATCGGGCGGACCGAGCGCATCGATGCGCTCAGCGCCGCCTTCCTCAATGCGGCCGCCGCCAACGTCCATGATTTCTGCGACACGCATCTGCGCACCGTGATCCATCCTACCGCGCCGGTGGCGCCGGCGCTGCTCGCGCTGGCCGAGCTGCGCAAGGTCACGGGCCCGCAGCTCCTGCTCGCCTTCATCCTCGGCAACGAAATCCAGGCGCGCATCGGGCTCGCGATCTCGCCGCATCATTACGACAAGGGCTGGCACATCACCTCGACCTGCGGCGTGTTCGGCGCCGCGGTCGGCGCCGGCAAGCTGCTCGGGCTCGACGAACGGCAGCTCGTCTCGGCGCTCGGCATGGCGTCGACCCAATCCTCCGGCCTATGCGAGTGCCTGGGGCTGCCGGCAAAAAGCGTCAGCGTCGGCAACGCCGCGCGCAACGGCCTGTGGTCGGCGCTGCTCGCGGAAAAGGGATTTGCGGGCCCCGCGGAGCCGCTCGCGGGCCGGCAGGGATTTTACCATGCGATGGGAGACGAGCCCGACCTCGCGCTTGTCACCGGCGGCCTCGGCGACAGCTTCGAGATCATGGCGACGTCCTACAAGCCATACCCTTGCGGCTTCGTGATCCATCCGGTGCTCGATTGCGTGCTGGACTGGCGGCGCGATCACCCCGATGCCGAGGTCGCACGCATCGTGGTGCGCGGCAATCCGCTGCTCGCCCATCGCACCGACCGGCCCGAGATTTCGACGGGGCGCGAATCGCAGGTCAGCGTGCAGCATGCGGTTGCCGCCGCCCTGGTGCATGGCAAGGCCGGCATCGATCAATTCGCCGATGCCTGCGTCAACGATCCGCGCGTGGTCGTGCTGCGGCGCAAGGTCGAGGTGGTGCGCGATCGTTCGTTCTCCACCATCGCCGCCGCGGTCGATATCACCACGGCTGACGGGGCGATGCACCGTTTGTCGCAGACGGCCGCGCGCGGCAGCGACGTCAATCCGATGAGCGACCACGAGCTGGAGCAGAAACTGCGCACCGCCGCGGCGTCATGGAATCCGAAGCACGATGTCGGGCCGTTGATCGATGCGGTCTGGTCGCTCGACAGCAGCGCGGATGTGTCGGGGCTCGCCTCGCTCGCCGTGGCGGCCTAGCCCTCAAACCGCTTGGCGCCGAGCAGGCCGCGGTAGACGCCGACATCGGAGCCCTCGATCGGAACGGCGCTGACCGCCTTGGCATAATAATCCGCCGGTCCCACCCCGCCGATGACGGCATAGCCGTAGCCGGCGTGCTTCATGTCCTCGAGACAGGCGAACAGGAGGGCGGTGCCGATGCCGCCCTTCTGCGCCTTCGGATCGACGCCGGTCGGTCCGAAGAAATTGCGGCAGGTGACGTCGTGGCAGGCAAAGCCGATGATCTTGCCGTCCTTCACGGCGATGAAGCAGGAGACCGGCTCGCGGCTGAACGCCACGTCCGCTTCGCTGGCCCAATAGTCGGAGAAATTGTCCGTTATCCAGGCGATCACCTTGTGCTTCTCGGGCGCCAGCGCGCGGCGGAGGCTGACGCCCGCCTGCGTCAGCCGCTGCCGCAGCTGCCGCGAATCCGGCAGATCGTAAAGCTTGACCAGCATGTCCATGGGGACGCGCGCCTCCAGCGAACTCTGGTCTTGCTAACATATTCTCGCTGGTCCACAAATCAGACCGGGCGGGGTACGAGGACCATCGAGATGGGAGAGACTGGCGCGCCGCGGCGATATGGCGAGATCGCAAGCTTCCACGCGCACATCTATTACGACCCCCTCGCCACCCGCGGCGAGGCGGAGCAACTGCGCCAATGGATCGGCGAACGCTTCTCCGTGACACTCGGGCGCTGGCACGACGTCAAGGTCGGCCCGCACCACCAGGCGATGTACCAGGTCGCCTTTGCCAAGGAGGTATTCGCCGAGCTGGTGCCCTGGCTGATGCTCAACCATGGCTCGCTCAGCGTGCTCGTGCATCCGAACACCACCAATCCGCGCCGCGACCATCTTGCCGATCCGCTCTGGATCGGCCAGCCGCTCGGCGTGCATGGCGACGAGCTGCCCGAACAGGCCGAGCGCGAGGAGCCGCTACAGCCGAACACGCAGCCGACGCTGCGGCCTTGAGCCCGCGACGTTGGCGATATTCTTCCAATGGGCTTGATACTTCTGGTCAGTTCGCGGTGGCGCGAATGGTGGCGGCGAGCGTTTTCAGCGAGTTCTTGGTCTGGCGGTCGGTGACGTTGGAATAAAGCACCACGGCGCGCGTCGGCAGCGGCGGCAGGCCGAGCCTGGCGCCGACGTCGATGGTGCCTGGCGGCGCGACGCGACGGCCGATGGCCGCGACCGCGAGTCCCGCGGCCACCGCCGCCCCTGTGGTGGCGATGCCGCCGCCGACAAAGACTTCGGTCCAGGCGATGCCCGCCGATTTCAAAGCATCGATCGCCATGCTGCGCACGCTGCAGGGTTCGGCTTGGGTCGCAAGCCGCAACGGCGCAGGAGGATGATGCTCGAAATCGGGTGCGGCCATCCAGCCGAAGGCTTCTTCCAGAATCGGCTCGCCGCCGCGGCGTCGGTTGTCGTGGCTCAGCACGATCGCGGCATCGATCGCGCCGCGGTCGAACTCATCGAGCACCTCGCGCGAGGTCGACACCCGCATCTCCAGCACCAGCGCCGGCTCGGCGGCGCTCAGGCGCTTCAGCAGCAGCGGCAGCTCGCTGCCCACGATGTGATGGCTGATGCCGACCACGAGCCTGCGCGGCTCGAGCCCGAACGAGCCGAGCGCGCCGTGATGGGCCGCCACCAGGTGGCGCGCCGGTTCCAGAAAGGCGTGGCCGTCGGCGGAGAGCCGTACCAGCCGCGGCGTCCGTTCCAGGAGCCTTCGGCCAAGCACACCCTCCAGTCGCTTGATCTTCAGGCTCACCGCCGACTGCGTGGTATCCATGGCCTCGGCCGCGCGGGTGAAGCTTCTGAAATCAGCCGTTAGCACAAAGGCTTGGACAGCTTCGACATCCAGCGTCTGCATGATCGTCATCCATTTATGATTGAAATCATTGAAATGCTATTTCATGGCATTTTGCAATGACAAAAAAGCCGCTATCTGACCACCAGGTTCAAGAAAGCAGGAGGCCAACATGCCGCTGGTTCGCGTTTCGCTTCGAAAGGGCAAGCCCGCAGCCTATCGCAAGGCCATCCTCGACGGCATTTATCGGGCGATGATTGCGACCTTCAACGTGCCCGACGAGGACCGCTTCATGGTGATCAACGAGCACGACGAGGCGGACTTCAGCTACAGCCCGACCTATTTCGGCATCAACCGCAGCGACGATCTGATCCTGATCCAGCTCACGGTCAGCAACACGCGCAACGTCGAGCAGAAAAAGGCGCTCTTTCGCCGGATCGTCGAGAACCTCGAGGCCGGGCCCGGCGTGCGCCCGGAAGACGTCTTCATCAACCTGGTGGAGGTCGATCCCGCGAACTGGTCGTTCGGATACGGCCTCGCGCAATACGTCGCCGACAAGACCTGACCGAAATCACCTCATCACAGGAACTATACCATGATCATCGCGCACTATGCCCATCGGCTGCCGGCCGACTACGACATCGCTGTCATCCGCAACCGCGCCAGCGCACGCGGCCATCTGTTCGACGCCATTCCCGAGCTCTATTTCAAGGCCTTCCTGTTGCGCGAGCGCGGCCGCTTCGGTGCCAACCAGAACGAATACTCCTCGCTCTATCTCTGGCGCAGGGACGAGGGCTTTCGCGACTTCCTGATCGACGGCCGCACCAGATCCGTCACCGACAGTTTCGGCCGTCCGCAAGTCGAAACGCGGTTCGTAATTGACGCGCACAAGGGCAGCGGCGAACAGGCGCGCTTTCTCTACAAGCAGGAACAGGACATTCCGCTCGATACCGACCTGACATCGGCTTTTGCCGATGAGATCGCGCAAAATCGCGAGAGCGCGAAGCAAGCCGGGGTCGTCGCTTCTGCCGTCGGCGTCGACGCGCAGAACTGGAAGTTCACGCGTGTCGTGTTGTCGGAACAGGAGGCGGCCGGCCGCGGGCAGGGAACGGCGTATCAGGTGCTCTATCTCGCCCAGCCGCTTTTGGCGGAGTTGCCGAAGGTGGAGAGCCGCCGGCTCGATCCGGCTGCAGCGTAAGCAGATCGCGTCGAAGCCGCGAACAATCTACTCGCTTGCCCCGCTCTTCGCGGGGGAGCGCTGGGGTATTGCCGCGCCCTGCGACGTTCAAGGCCTGGTCGGAACCGGCTTGTACTCGGTTGAATAGAGTTCCTCCGTGGGCAGGATGCCCTTCAGGCCGCCGAGCTTGGCAAAGTCCATCGAGAGCTGCACGGCATCCCTGACATTCGGCGCCGCCATGTCGCCATCGGTCTCGAGCTTCAGAATCGTGTTCTCATATTCGAGCGCGGCGATGTCCGGCGGTATCTCGTAGAGATCGGCGATCAGCTTGACGGTCGCGTCGCGATGCGAGCGCATGAAGGCAACCGCGCCATAGAGCGCGTTCAGCGCCTTCTGCACCACCTGTGGGTTTTCTTGCGCGAATTTGTCGAGCACGATCCAGCCCGTGGAGAGGTTTGGCGGCACGGCGGCGGCGTAGTCGAGAATGGTGCGTGCCTGGCCGGATTTGAGGAGCTGGAAGGAGAGCGGCGAATAGACTACGGCGGCGTCGACATGGCCGGCAAGCAGGTTCGCCACCAGGCCGCCGCCGCCGACCGGCACGCGGGTGAAGTCGATCTTGCGGTCCTGAATGGTCCAGAGCGCGAGCAGGTCGGATCCGGAACCGGGCGCCGTGATCGCGACCTTCCGGCCGTTGAGGGCCTTCACGTCGAGGCTCGATTTGCTCGGCACCATGAGCTGCCAGCCGAAATAGCCCATCGAGGCATTGGCCACGATCTTGCTCATCACGCCTTTCTTGCGCCCTGCCGAAACCAGCCAGGGTGGATCGAGGATGATGTCGGCCGCGCCCGCGGCCATGCCTTCAAAGGTCTCGGCGCCGGAGCGGTAGATGATCAACTCCGCGGTCAGGCCTTCCTTCTCGAACAGCTTTTGGCGGACTGCGGTTTCCGCAACGGTGGTGGGCCAATAGGTCTTGGTCGGCAATCCCAGGCGGATCGTCTCGGCATGAGCTGTCGAAACCAACCAGATTGCAGATATCGCCAGCAAAAGGCGCGACGGATTCATCGTTTGAAATCCTCCCGATCTTGCTGTCATTGTCGCTTTGTGCTTCCGCCAACGTCAACCGGGAATGAGACTTTTTGGAATTGACCCTGGGGTAGCGCCTCGCTACCTGTTCCCACCCGATCGGCCCACGGCCAGCAACCCGTCAGGAGCGCGAGCCTGCCGGTCGCGCGTCGGGCGCGGCAACGCGCCGACCATCATGATCGCGGAAAAGGCTTCCGACATGATCCTGGAGGATGCGCGGTGAGAGAGGAGCGGCCGCAAGTGGTGCCATTTCGGATCGGCACGCGCAAAAGCGCGATGGCGCTCGCGCAGACGCAGGAGATCGCGCGCCGCCTGAAGGCCGCCGTTCCGGGCCTCGATGTCGAGATCGTCAAGTTCGAGACGACGGGCGATATAGACCAGGCCGGCAAGCTGTTGCCGCATGGCGGCAAGGGCGGCGCCTTTGTCGCGCAGATCCGCGAGGCGGTGCTGGCTGGAAAGCTTCACGCCGCGATGCATTCGCTCAAGGACATGCCGGGCAATGAGGATACGCCCGGGCTCGTGATCGGCGCGACCTTGTCGCGCGATCCGCCGGGCGATGCGCTGGTGCTGCGGCCAGGTCTTTCGCCCGACGACCTCAAGCGCAGGCGCGGCAAGGGCTACAAGATCGGCACCAACGCCGTGCGCCGTGCGGCGTATGCGCGGCGGCTATATCCCGAGGCCGAAATCATTCACTATCGTGGAGCGGCCGACACGCGGGTGCGCAAGCTCGACGCCGGCGAGAAGCAGCGCCTGGCGGATGGTGGCGCGGTAGGGCCCGCGGACGCGCTGGTGATGGCGCGTTCGGGCCTCGAACGGATCGGCCTGGCCTTCCGCATCGCCCATGAGTTCTCGCCGCAGGAGATGCTGCCGGCGGCCGGGCAGGGCATTGTCGCGGTCGAATGCGCCTCGGGCGATTTCGAGACCCGCCGCATCCTCTCATCGATCGACGACGCGACCGCGCATGCCTGCGCCGACGCCGAGCGCGAGGTGCTGTGGGTGCTGAACGGCCACTGCAATTCGCCGATCGCGGGATTTGCGGAAATTGCGGGCGAACGGATGTCGCTGACGGCGTCCGTGCTCGATCACGCAGGCCGCCGCATCATCGAGGCATCCCGTTCGGGCCCTGCGAACCGCCCGCGCGAACTCGGCCGCGCGGTCGGGCTCGAATTGCTCGCCGCAGGCGCCGCCGAGATCATCGAGCGCAGCCGGCCGGCGTAAGGGGATTGGCTAAAGTGGAGGCGGCCGGGACGTTCGCGCCGCACTGATGGCATCCGGAGCCACGATGGCCCATTTTCCGAACGCAAAATCTTTACGCTGAGAGTCCGCATCAGGGAGCTCATGTGGCGGATGAACTCATTCTCAAGAAGGATTGAAAGTCACCGCCATGCTCTTGCATTCGTTTCCTTTTTGCCCGCGCTGACAAAGCGCTTGCGGCGGCGCGGCGATGGCAGACCGGCGCTGCTGATCGCAACCTAAGGAGAGAAGATTGCATTTCCGTTATCGGCGGCGCGGTTAGAGGGGGGATGACGATTCGAAGAAACGTCGTCCCCTCTAGGAGTCGCCAAGCCGCAGAAGACCCTCGTCAACCTCGTCGAGGCGCTGCATCCGGTAGATCAGGACGGAGATCAGCCAGCCCGCGACGAAGACCCCGATGATGAGGTATCCGAGAACACCGAAGTTCTGATTGACCTGGTCGATCATATCCCAGAAGCGGCCTTCCAGCCCAAGCTTGTCGGCCAACAGACCGAGCGCTTCCGTGCCGCCGATCAGAAGCGCCACGATGATCGAGATCGTGGTCATGGTGAGATTATAGTAGAGCTTCCTGACCGGCCTGACGAAAGCCCAGCCATAGGCCTGCACCATCAGCACACCGTCGGTGGTATCGATCAACGACATGCCGGCGGTGAACAGTGCCGGGAAGACCATGATCGACCAGATCGGCAGCCCCGCCGAGCCCTGTGCCGCCGAGATCCCCAACAGTCCGACCTCGCTCGCCGTATCGAAGCCGAGGCCGAACAGGAAGCCGAGCGGATAAAGGTGCCAGCTTCTGGTGACCGCGGAAAACAGCGAACGGAGCATGCGGAAGAAGAGCCCGCGCCGCGAAAGCAGGTCGTGCAGCGCATCCTCGGTCACGCTTTCGCCGCGCCTCGCCGCGCCGAACGCGCGATAGACCGAGAGCAGGATCGCCGTGTTGATGACGGCGATGACGAGCAGGAACGCCGCGGAAACGCCCGTGCCTACCATGCCTCCGACTTCCTTGAACCAGTCGAACTTCGCTTGCAGTGCTCCGACCGAAAGTGCCACCAGCAGCGAGGCGATGACCACGACGGTCGAGTGCCCGAGCGCGAAGAAGAACCCGGCCGAGATCGGCCGCTTGCCTTCCTGCATCAGCTTTCGCGTGACGTTGTCGATCGCGGCGATGTGATCGGGATCGACGGCATGGCGAAGCCCGAAGGTGTAGGCCAGCGACGCCGTCCCGAGCAGCACCGGCTGTTCGCCGAACTGCAGGAATGCCCAGAGCCAGGCCAGCGCGTTGGCGGCAATCAGCACGACGTAGAGCAAGGCGGTCTTCGCCTTCGTCGCGCCGGGCTTGTCGTCGAACACCCGCAGGATGGAGCTAGGCGGTGTCACGCGTCGTCCAGATCAGTGACCGCCGCCGACGGAGAACCAGAGCGTAGCCGTGTCGAGATCCGCATTGGCCTGGTCGGGGGTTGCCGACGGTGTGACGCGATGGTCGATGACCAGTAGATGCGACCCCGATCTGACCACGGGAATCGTCGCCACGCCGTTGGTGTCGGTTGTGAATCTCGGAATCTCCTGCTCCGCCACGATCGTCGTCCCGTCGCCTCGTTCGACCTCGCCACCGGCGAGGGGCTTGCCGTGGAATAACACGCGGACCCGCAGGCTGTCTCCGGGCTTGATGGCGGCGGGGTCGGCGAGCGGGACGATCTCGATGTCATGTCCGACCACGGTCTGCCAGGGCGCGCCGGCTCCGGTGAGGGTCTTCGCGAATTTCGATGATCACAGCGCCTCCACGGCATCGGGCGCAAGGCGCCGCGTGACCTGGCGGTAGAGCCCGCTCGGGAGCTTGACCCAGTAGCCGTTGTCGGACGCGGGCCGCTGCGCCCGCTAGCCCCGGCCGGCTCGCGCGTGTCAGCCGCTCACTTGATGCTTTCGACCCCAAACAGGCCTTCGGCGCTCATCGCAGCGTCATATCGCGCGGGGGGATCGGTCTTGATCCAGGCGAGGATTTTGGGCAGCCATTCGTCCGATATGGTGTAGCGCAGTGCTTCGCCGCTCTTGCGGTTCTTGATGAGGATGACCGCCATCATGCCGTCGGGCGCCTTTTCCGGCGCGACTTGCAGCGTGCCCTGGCCCGGGCTTGCCTGCGTCGCGATCATGACGCCGTCGACAATGCAAGGACACGGGGGCTTGGTGCCGTTGTAATAGGTCACCGTCAGCTCGCGCGGATCGGCGTGGAGTTTTTCCTTGGCGTCGAGCCCGATGCGGATGCCGACCGGAATGAAGGGACCGAACGCACCATGAACTCTCGCGCCGAGCGCGATCCATTCCTCCCTGGTTTCGGCGCGCGCCGCGGACGCTGCAAGGAGGGCGAAAGCCAGCAGGATATGACGAATGCACAACATGATCATACCCTATGACGACCGCCGGCATTAGCCAGCCCAAATTTTGAGCGCGATGCCGTCGTCGGCGCGGGGAAAGTCTCGGGAATAGCTGCGCCAAGACAAGATTTCCTCAAGCCGTTTCAAACCGATCGATGGCCGAGTCGATTCTTTGGAAAAATTTCGCTTTTTCAGAAACAAAAATCGAGGGCAATGATGACGCATCGCTCGGGCACATTGGTGCCGCGGGGGTGCTTTCGCTTGCGGCGTCAGCCCTGATGCTCGCGCACGCGGCGGATCATCTGCTCGACATGGGCGATCGGGGTTTCCGGCAAAATGCCGTGGCCCAGGTTGAAGATCAGCCGCCCCTGCGCGTAGTTCGCCAGCACGTCGTCGACCGCGCGGTCGAGTGCGGCGCCGCCGG
>JAFAUV010000255.1 GCA_019243075.1 Bradyrhizobium sp. | reverse complement strand
GTCGTGCGACAGCTTGCCTTCCGCGCCGTGGCCGTCTTCCTTGTCGCCCATGCCGGTCTCGAGCGAGCCGAGCACGCCCAATTCGCCTTCGACCGAGATGCCGCCGAGATGCGCCATCTCGGCCACTTGGCGGGTGACCGCCACGTTGTAGTCCCAGTCTCCCGGAGTCTTTCCGTCGGCTCTCAGTGAGCCGTCCATCATGACGGAGGTGAAGCCGGCCTGGATCGCCGTCATGCAGGTCGCAGGCTCATTCCCGTGGTCGAGGTGCACGCAGACGGGAATGTGCGGGTAGATCTCCGTCACCGCTTCCATCATGTGCTTCAGCATGATGTCGTTGGCGTAAGCACGGGCGCCGCGCGAGGCCTGGATGATCACCGGCGCGTCGACGGCGGCCGCCGCCTCCATGATGGCCAGCGCCTGTTCCATGTTGTTGATGTTGAAGGCCGGCACGCCGTAGTCGTGCTCCGCGGCATGGTCGAGCAATTGACGCAACGTGATGCGAGCCATTGGTTAGATCTCCCTTTTGCGGGCGCGCCTCCGCCCACCAATCATTACGGCGCCTTGAGAACTTCGACGCCGGGCAGCGGTTTCCCTTCCATCCATTCAAGAAACGCGCCGCCCGCGGTCGAGACGTAGGAAAAATCGCCGGCGACGCCGGCCTGGTTCAGCGCCGCCACCGTATCGCCGCCGCCGGCAACCGAAATCAGCTTTTTCGCCCTGGTGCGCTCGGCGGCATGTTTCGCCGCCACCACGGTGCCGCGGTCGAACGGCGTCATCTCGAAGGCGCCGAGCGGGCCGTTCCACACCAGCGTCGCGGCGTCGTCGATTGCCGCGTGAATGCGCGCGGTCGATTGCGGGCCGACATCGAGGATCATGCCGTCGGAGGGAATCGCGTCGAGCCCATAGGCGTGCGAGGGCGCGTTCGCTGCGAACTGGCCGGCGACCACGGCGTCGACAGGCAGGATGATCGCGCAATTGGCAAGCTCGGCCTTTTCGAGGATCCGAAGCGCGGTCGGAGCGAGATGCTTCTCCGCCAGCGACTTGCCCACGGGCACGCCCTGCGCATGCAGGAAGGTGTTGGCCATGCCGCCGCCGATCACCAGCGCATCGACCTTGGTAACGAGGTTTTCAAGGAGATCGATCTTGGTCGAGACCTTGGCGCCGCCGATGATGGCGATCACCGGCTTGTTCGGCGCTTCCAGCGCCTTGTTCAGCGCATCGAGTTCGGCCTGCATGGTGCGCCCCGCATAGGCCGGCAGCTTGTGGCCGAGGCCTTCGGTCGAGGCATGGGCGCGGTGCGCGGCCGAGAAGGCGTCGTTGACCCAGATGTCGCCGAGCTTTGCCAATTCCGCGACGAAGGCCGGATCGTTCTTCTCTTCCCCCTGGTGGAAACGCGTGTTTTCGAGGCATAGGACGTCGCCATCCTTCATTGCGGCGATGGCCTTTTGCGCAGGCTCGCCGATGCAATCATCGGCGAACGCGACCGGCCGCTTGATCACCTGCGACAGCGCTTCCGACACCGGCTTCAGCGACTGCTTGGGGTCGCGGCCCTTGGGCCGGCCGAAATGCGCCAGCAGGATCACCTTGCCACCCTTGTCCGCGAGCTCGGTGATCGTCGGCTCGACCCGCTCCAGCCGCGTCGCGTCGGTGACGCGGCCGCTTTCGGTGGGAACGTTGAGGTCGACGCGCAGCAGCACGCGCTTGCCCTTCACATTGACGTCGTCGAGGGTGCGGAAGTTTTTCATGGGAACACTCTCCTTCGTCATGCCCGGGCTTGCCCCGTGCATCCACGCCTTTCCTTCGGTTGCCAAGACGTGGACGGATGGCCGGGGGCAAGCCCCGGCCATGACGAACAATTGAGCCTTAGATCTTCTTCGACATCGCCACGGCCGTGTCGGCCATGCGGTTGGAGAAGCCCCACTCATTGTCGTACCAGCTCATCACGCGCACGAAGTTGCCGTTCTGCACCTTGGTCTGGTCCATGTGGAAGGTCGACGAGTGCGGGTCGTGGTTGAAGTCGATCGAGACGTTGGGGGCGTTGGTGTAGCCCAGGATGCCCTTGAGCTGCTGCTCTGAGGCACGCTTCATCGCTTCGTTGATTTCCTTGGCATCGGTCGGGCGCTTGGCGACGATCTTGAAATCGATCACCGAGACGTTCGGCGTCGGCACGCGGATCGAGACGCCGTCGAGCTTGCCTTTGAGTTCCGGTAAAACCAACCCGATCGCCTTCGCCGCACCCGTGGAAGTCGGGATCATCGACATCGCCGCCGCGCGGCCGCGATAGAGGTCCTTGTGCAACGTATCCAGCGTGGGCTGGTCGCCGGTATAGGCGTGGATCGTGGTCATGAAGCCGGTCTCGATGCCGACGGTGTCGTTCAGGACCTTGGCAACCGGCGCCAGGCAGTTGGTGGTGCACGAGCCGTTCGACACGACCACGTGGTCCTTCTTCAGGGTGTCGTGGTTGACGCCATAGACGATGGTCGCGTCGGCACCGTCGGCGGGCGCGGAGACCAGCACGCGCTTCGCGCCCGCGGTCAGGTGCGCCGAGGCCTTGTCCTTCGCGGTGAAGATGCCGGTGCACTCGAGCGCGATGTCGACGCCGAGATCCTTCCAGGGAAGCTTGCTCGGATCGCGCTCGGCGACGACCTTGATCTTGCCGTTGCCGAGGCTGATCGAATC
>JAFAUV010000161.1 GCA_019243075.1 Bradyrhizobium sp. | reverse complement strand
CGGCGGGTCGTCTGGAAGGCCGTTATCATCCGGCCAAGCAGAAGAATGCGCCGATTGCGATGGTGCTGCATCCGCACCCGCAATTTCGCGGCAACATGAATCATCCGATCGTCTATCAGGTCTATTACGCCTTTGCCGCGCGCGGCTTTTCCGTGCTGCGCTTCAACTTCCGCGGCGTCGGCCGCAGCCAGGGCTCGTTCGATCACGGCAGCGGCGAGCTTTCGGACGCGGCCTCTGCCCTCGACTGGGCCCAGACCATCAATCCCGAAGCGCGCGCCTGCTGGGTCGCCGGCTTCTCCTTCGGCGCCTGGATCGGCATGCAGCTCCTGATGCGGCGGCCCGAGGTCGAAGGCTTCATTTCGATCGCGCCGGAGCCGAACCGCTATGACTTCTCCTTCCTCGCGCCCTGCCCCTCGTCCGGCCTGATCGTGCATGGCGACAAGGACATCGTGGCGCCGGCAAAGGACGTCAACACCCTGGTCGAGAAGCTGAAGACGCAAAAGGGCATCGTCATCGACCAGCAGACCATCCCCGGCGCCAACCACTTCTTCGAGGACAAGATGGAGCCGCTGATGGAGACGGTGACCGCCTATCTCGACATGCGGCTCGCCAATGTGCGTTAGAAAATTGATGGGCGATCGAAGCTCGTCATTCCCGCCGCGAAGACCGGCACTGCGCGCAACATGAATACGGTTGCCACGCTCGGGCGGGATGGCGGCAGAATTGGAGTAGCCCGCATGAGCGAAGCCGATATGCGGGGCCTTGTTTCCCGGGTATCGCTGCGCTCACCCGGGCTACAAGTTTTTGCTTAAGGGCGCGCGATCACCCCGCCCGTCATCGGGATCGGCACACCCGTGGTGGCGGGATAGCTCAGCGGCAGGCCTTTGAGGCCGCGCGCGGCGAGGAAGCCGAAGGCCTGCGCCTCGATCGCGTCCGACGCCCAGCCGACCGTCTCGGCGGCCTGCACGGTCGCGGGCGCCAGCTGCTCGCGCAGCATCCGCATCATGGTGAGATTGCGCGCGCCGCCACCGGCCACGATCCAGCTCTTGGGCGGCTTCGGCAGCAGCGGCACGATCCGGGCGATCGCCGCCGCCGTAAACGCCGTCAGCGTCGCCGCAGCGTCGGCCGGCGACATCCGGCCAAGCTCAAGCGAGGCAAAATCGTTGCGGTCGAGTGACTTCGGCGGCGGTAGGGAGAAGAATGGCAGCTCCAGCGCACGCGCCACCCAAATGTCATCGGCAATACCCTGCGCGGCAAAGCGGCCCTCGCAATCGAATGCCTGCCGCATGGTGCGGAACATGAAATCGTCGAGCAGCGCATTGCCGGGCCCGGTGTCGCAGGCGATCAACGCGTCATCGCCGTCGATATAGGTGATGTTGGAGACGCCGCCGATATTGACCACGACGATCGGCCCCTCGCGGTCCAGCGATTGCGCCAGCGCGCGGTGATAGACCGGGACGAAAGGCGCGCCCTGTCCGCCGGCCGCGACATCGGCGGCGCGGAAGTCGTGCATGACGGGAATGTGGATCGCCTTTGCCAGCGCCGCGGCATCGCCGATCTGCACGGTCAGGCGCCGCTCCGGCCGGTGCAGCACGGTCTGGCCATGGAAGCCGACGATGTCGATGTCCTCGAAGGCGATGCGATTGTTGGCGACGAAGGCTGCGACGGCCTCCGCATGCGCCACCGTGACGGCCTGCTCTGCCTCACGCAGGACGCCCGGCCGCGCATCGCGCCGGGGCAGGTTGACGGCCACCGTCAACGCCGCCCGCAACAGGCTGCGCTCGCGTTTGGTATAGGCGCGGTAGCCGCTGGGGCCGAAGGATTTGACCTGCTTGCCGTCGGTTTCGATCATGGCGACGTCGACCCCGTCGAGCGAGGTGCCGCTCATCAGACCGAGTGTCGTCAACATCATTGCCGTCAGGTCCTTGGCGACGCCCTGCCCTGGCGCCAAAATCCCGTTCCGGGAGCCCAAACCTTGTGCCAAACAGGCGCATCTTATAATGCCACAGCGCGCCGGTGCGCGGCAGTCGGTTCGGGGCCTCTCCCGCAATTTGCTGCAAATACCGTAAAACAAAAATGATCAGAGTCGAAGAAAGATGACCGCATTCAAGTCCGATTTCCTCAACGTGCTGCAGCAGCGTGGTTTCATCCACCAGGCTTCCGATTTCGAGGGTCTCGACGCGCTGGCCGCGAAGGGACAGGCGACCGCCTATGTCGGGTACGACTGCACCGCGCCGTCGCTGCATATCGGCAACTTCCTGACCATGATGATGCTGTACTGGCTGCAGCAGAGCGGCAACAAGCCGATCACGCTGATGGGCGGCGGCACCACCATGGTCGGCGATCCCTCCGGCAAGGACGAGACACGCGCACTGCGCTCGATCTCCGAGATCGAAGCCAACAAGGAGAGCATCCGCGGCGTCTTCGCCAAGGTGCTGCGCTTCGGCAGCTCGGCCAGCGACGCCATCATGCTCGACAATGCAGAATGGCTGACCAGGCTGAACTGGATCGAGATGCTGCGCGATGTCGGCCGGCATTTCTCGGTCAACCGCATGCTGACCATGGATTCGGTGAAGCTCCGGCTCGAGCGCGAGCAGGAGATGAGCTTCATCGAATTCAACTACATGGTCTGCCAGGCCTATGATTTCGTCGAGCTCGCCAGGCGCACCGGCTGCCGGCTGCAGATGGGCGGTTCCGATCAATGGGGTAACATCATCATGGGCGTCGATCTCGGCCGCCGCATGGGGACGCCGCAGCTCCACGCCCTGACGACGCCGCTGTTGACGACATCCTCGGGCGCCAAGATGGGCAAGACCGCGCAGGGCGCGATCTGGCTCAATGCCGAAGCCTGCTCGCCGTATGATTTCTGGCAATATTGGCGCAACACGGAAGACGCCGATGTCGAGCGATTCCTGAAACTGTTCACGACCTTGCCGCTTCGCGAGATCAACAAGCTCGCCGCGCTGCGGGGAGCGGAGATCAACGAGGCCAAGAAAGCGCTCGCCGATGCCGCCACGACGTTGCTGCACGGCGCGGACGCCGCACGCCAGGCGGCGGAAACCGCGCGGCGCACGTTTGAGGAAGGCGCCATCGCGGAGAACCTGCCGACCGTCGAAATTCCGCACGGCGAATTCGCAGCCGGCGTCGGGGTGCTCACGGCCTTCGTCAGGGCCGGCCTCGTTTCCTCGAATGGCGAGGCACGGCGCCAGATCAAGGGCGGTGGCTTGCGCGTCAACGACAACACCGTCACCGATGAGAAGATGACGGTCTCAGGCGCCAATCTGACGGCTGAAGGCGTCGTCAAACTCTCGCTTGGCAAGAAGCGCCACGTGCTGCTCAGGCCTGCATAGGCGTATTCCCGGGGCGCGCTTGCGCTTTGGCTGCAAAGCGCGCTCCTTCTTGCCATGGATCAAACGACGCCGCGGCAGCAGATTCTGGCGCAGCCGGCCAATACGGCGCGGACGGCGCTGGGCGTGCTCGCCCTTTGCTTTGCGCTCTCCATGATCGGCCGCGGGCTCGGCGAGAGCTTCACGGTGTTTCTGAAGCCGATCTCGGGGAATTTCGGCTGGGACCGCGCCCAGGTGGTGTCGGTCTATTCCCTGACCTGGCTGGTCAGCGGCCTGACCGCGCCGGTGGTCGGCCGCCTGCTCGATCGCTCCGGCCCGCGCGTGGTCTATTCGCTCGGTGTGTTCCTGCTCGGCGCGGCGTTCGCGATCGCGGCTTACGCGCACTCGCTGTGGCAGTTCCAGTTGACCATCGGTCTCTGCGTCGGGTTCGGTGCCGCGCTGATCGGCAACGTTCCCAACGCGATCCTGCTCGGCCGCTGGTTCGGCCCGAGGCTGCCGACCGCGATGGCCGTGGTCTATTCGGCGATGGGCGGCGGCGTATTGCTGCTGCTGCCGGCCTCGCAGATTCTGATCGATCATCTCGGCTGGCGGGGCGCCTACCAGCTGTTTGGCGCGGTCGCCCTTTGCCTCTTCGTGCCGGTCGTGCTGCTGCCGTGGCGCCGGTTGGCGGCCGGCGCGCCGCATGTCATGAAAAAGACGGAGGATGATCCGCTCCACGCAGGCTGGACGCTCGCGGGCGCCTTACGTCATCACGCCTTCTGGGCGCTGTTCGCGACCTTCTTCTTCACGGCCGTCGGCATGTATTGCCTGTCGGCGCAGATCGTGGCCTATCTGATCGATGTCGGCTTTCCGCCGCTGCAGGCCGCGACCGCCTGGGGATTTTCCGGCGTCGTGCTGCTGTTCGGCATGCTCGGGGTCACTTGGCTCGACGGCCTGATCGGCCGCCGTCCCTCCGTGCTGATCAGCTACGCCATCTCGATATCGGGCATCTTGCTGCTGTGGCTCCTGCAATTCTATCCGAACTACCTCGTGCTGACCGGCTTTGTCCTGACGTTCGGCAGCATGATCGGCTCGCGCGGACCTTTGATCAGCGCGACCGCAATCAAATTCTTCCGCGGCAAACGCATCGGCACCATCTTCGGCACCATCTCGATCGGCAGCGGCCTGGGCTCGGCGCTGGGGTCCTGGAGCGGTGGATTGCTGCATGACTTCACCCACAGCTACAATCCGCTGATCATCTTTTCGCTGGTGAATGTCGTCCTCGGCATGCTGCCGTTCCTGGTCGTACCGGCTTTGCGGCGTTGACGTAGGCCGGCGCAAAGCCGTGAGGCAGGGTTCGCGGGGTGCCCGTGGCGCTTCCTGCCTCAACAGCGGCTTGCGGGCGTCGGCGGGGTTCCGTCGGAATCGCTTGACGGCAGCTCGATCGGGTTGGCTTGCTTGCCGGTGTTGAATTCCATGATCTTTCGCGTCACGCCCGGCAGGATCGCGGAAATCGGATTGATCCGCAGCACCGGCGCGCCCGGCGGTCCCACGACCTCGTAGGTCACGCCGATCAGGCCTTCATTGCTGCCGCCGCCGAGGAAGAGACCGATCACGGGCAATTGGCCGAACATGTTGTTCAGCCCGTACATGGGCACGATGGTGCCGCTCATGCAAACCTTGTTGGCGCCGTAATCGATGCTGCCCTCGATGGTGAGACCGATGGTCGGGCCCTTGACCACGCCCTCGCGGATCGTGAGCTGGCCGCTCTGGCGGGTGAACTCCGAGCGCAACGCCGAGAATGCGATGCCGTTCGGCGCGTTGGCCGCTCCGCCCGCGGCCGCGCGGTCGAGCGCCGCCTCGCCCTTCACCGCGAAATCGCGAACGTTCAGCAGCCCTTCCTTGGGGCCCTGATCCGGTGTCGGCGGCTCCATCGCCAGCATCAGTTGGCCGCCCAGAACCTTCGAATAGGTGTCGGTGAAACGGAAGAACGCGCCGGCATCGTTGGTCTGCAACACCACGGCATCGCGGCCCTGGGTTTGCGAACGTGCACGCAATTCCGCCGTTACAGGCGCGCCCACGTCGCGCCCGACCTTGCCGTTCAGCGTGAAGGCCTTGATGTAGCCGCCGCGCCGCGACATTTTCAGGTCGACGCTGCGGAGCACCTCGGTGTTGAAGCCGGCGACCGCGCCGAGCTTGAGATCGACATCGACGTCGATGTTCTTGGCTTTGCTCTTGCTGTCTTCCTTGGAATTGCCTGAAATCGCCGACTTCAGGAACGAGCGGCCGTCGAATACGTCACCGCGCATCGTCACCTTGATGACGCCATCCGGGCCACGCTCGGCCTTCAGCGAGGTCTTGTCACCGTCACTCGGCGAGTAGGTCGGGAAGTTCGCGTTCAACAGATCGCCGTTCTGATCGACTTCGAGGGAGCCCTTGATCGAGACTCCTGGCCCGCCGTCGATGACGATGTCCTCGAACCGCGTGGATTGCGGCTTTGGCACCACATTGAACGTGGCTTTGCCCGACTTGCCCGGCACCTTGGTCCAGCCCGGCAGGATGTTGTCGAGCTTGAGCTGGGTCAGATCGGCCTCGATGCCCATCTTGCTGTCGTGATCGCTGGAGATCTTGCCGACCAGCTTGATCGGGACCGAGCCGGAAACCGCGGGTCCGAGATCGAACCCGAGCCGGGCGCGACTGGCGTCATCCAGCGTTGCCGCGAGCCGCACATCGGCGTCGCCCTCGGCGGGCTTGCGGTAGTCCAGAGAGGCCGCCTGGCCGTTGATCTTCACGTCGCCCTTGACCTGATAGCCCTGATTGCCGGCCGTGATCTTGAGGGTGTTGGCCTCGAGCTTCTGGCTCATCACGAGCTTGTCGGCGGAAAAGCCGTTGAGGTCGGCGGTGACGGCGTAAGTGGTGTTTTCCTTGGTGAGCTCGCCCTTGACCGGCATGCCGAGATTGATGGTCGCCGAGAACGTCCCCCTGCTGGTGTTGGGATCGATCGGGGTGGCCATGAGATCGCTGAGGCGATCGGACGCCATGATCTCGGCCGCCGCCGGCACCGGTCCGTCGACCTTCAGCCTGACCCGCGAGGGCGGCGGTTTTGGATGCGTATCCGGCACTTCGAACATGAAGTCGGAGATGGTGAGCTTGCGTCCATTGGGGGTGTCGGCGATCCCCTGCCCGATGGTCACGGTCGCGGTGCGGCCGGTGACGTGCGCCTTCAGGTCCGCATCATGCACCGGCGGCAAGCCGTCCACCGGGTGCACCGTGACGCCGTTTGCGACGATGTTCACCGACAGGCCGTCATCGGGAATTGGCGGGCCCTTGCGCGGCAGGTTCTTCACCAGCGTGTTGACGCCGATCTCGATGCGTTGAAGCGTGCCGGCCTCGATGCGCTCGATCACCCATTCACGCACCTCGGGAACGATCAGCGCCGGCCAGACCCGCTTCAGGGCAGAAGCCGACATCGGCGTGCCGGCAAAGCCGAGCTTGATCAGCGGCTCGCCGGAATAATCGATGCTGCCGGTGCCGGCGACACCAACCTCGCCATTGCTGATATCGGCCTCGGCCAGCACCACCTGTTTGTGCTCGGTGTCGAAACGGAAGCCGATATTGATGCGGTTGAAGATCAGCGGCGGGCTGCTGTCGATGCCGGCAAGCACGATGGTGCCGCCGGAAAGCCCGAGCTGCCAGTCATTGACGCTGTCGTTCGGGGGCTCGAGATGCGCGAGCAGCGTGATGCGGTTCGCGCCGGAAATGATCTTGAACGGAGCGACCAATGCCCTTCGCCCCGAATCCCATTCGATGTTCACCTCGGCCGAATCGATGGCCATGGGATAATCGGGCGTGTCGGTATCGATGATGGTGCCGGCACCGACGACGATCTGGCCGCGGAAATAGGTCGGCAGGCCGTCGCGGCCGAGTTCGCCCTTGAGCTCGCCGGTCAGCGGCAGATCGGCGCTGTAGGTGACGTCCTTCAGCCGCAGCGCCAGCAGGATGTTGGACGTGGACACGTTGCTGGCGCGGATGTCCACCGAACGCACGCCATTTTGCTGCGGCCCGACGCTGACACGAAGCGACCAGGGCTTGGCGCCGTCCTCGCCGAGGCTGAGGGCCACGCCGCCGCCGCTTGGCCGGCGCAGGCTGAGGCTGATATTTTCGAAATTCCACTTATTGCCGCGCTGTTGATCGTCGACGATCAGATTGCCGTTCTTGAGACCGATCTCGTTGAGGTTCTGGCCGTCGAGCCCGGTCAGGCTGAGGCTGTCGAGCCAATCGAGGCCGGCCAGCAATCCACTGGCCGCCGTGCCCGATGTTGGGGGCGGCGTGACCGGCAGTGGCGCCGTGGCCGTCGCCCTGGATTGGTCCGGTGCCGCCGCGCCGCCGGCGATCGCAGCCCGCTTCGAGGTAACCCCGGTTGCCAGCGGCTTGTTGGTGTCGCCGGTCGAGACCGTGACATAACCGTCCGGGGTGATGCGGACCGAAAGCTCGGCATCGACGAGATTGAGGCTTTCGGCGCGCAATTGCCCCATCAAGAGCGCCATGCCTGACAGCCTGACTTCGGCCTTGGGCGCGCTCGCCACGACCGCATGGTCGTGATCGCGCACGACGATGTCGCGAATCCGGACCGCGATGCGGATGCGTCCGGCCCGCTCGATCTGCGTGCCGCCGACTTCGACGGTATTGCCGTGGCCGATATTTTCCTCGATCGCGGCCGCAAGCCAGGGCGTGGCCATATCGAGGTTGATGGGACCGGCGCCCAGGCGCCACCACAGCCCGCCGAAGCTGACGGTAAAGATCAGCGCGAGTGCGGCGATCACGACCGCAAAGCGTCTCACCCAGCGTTCGCCGGCCAACCATCTCCGCATGGCCGCGATTCGATCGCCGAGGCGATGAATGCCGGAATTGGAGCGGGACAGCAGCTTCCGCGCGCGATGGCCCGCCGCTTCGTCATGCTCATCATCCCAGTTGCCCCATTCCGGCGGTTCCTGGGGCCGAATTTCGGCCTGCCCGGACCGGCGCCGGTCGGCGCTGGGCCGCGGATCGGCGGTCGAAATCCCTGGCGGGTGCGTCGATGAATCGGTCGATGAACCGCTGGCGCGACGCTCGCCGCTGGACTGATCGGTGCCCTGGCCGTGCCCGTCGACAGGTAGAGACCGCTCCTGTGCGGGCATCGATGCCAATCCCTGATTAGTCCTGTTGCTCATCATCGGGCGCGAAGCTCATTCAGCGAGCGGACAGGCGGTGCGTCGAATTCCTTGTAACCATACCCCGAGGCCGTCAGACTTGCCCAGCCATCGGCCCGATTCCGGTCTGCCGGCAGAACCCGCAATAACCCAATGATTGATCTGCCGAAAGCGACGAAAGGAAGGCGTATGTCCAAGAAATCGCGCAAGAAATCCCCCAAAACCTCGTCCAGCCAGCCGGCTCAGGCCAAATCGCCGACAGGCTTGGATGCGAGGGCTGCCAGGAGCAGCCGGGTTCCGGCAAAAACTTCGAGCAGGAAGCGCCTCGGCGAAACGTCACACAACGCGGCGCCGAAACCGCTAAAATCTCCTTCTTCCCCCGCCGCGGCAAAGCCGCGCAACAAAAGTTCGTCTATGGAAAAAACGCATCAGCTCTCCGCAGGCGTCAAGGCGCCGTCGTTCCGACTGCCACGGGATGGCGGCGGCATGATCTCGCTATCGGATTTTTCCGGCAAGAAGCTGGTGCTGTTCTTCTATCCGCGGGCGGATACGCCCGGCTGCACCAGGGAGGCAATCGACTTCACGCGGCTGAAGGGCGATTTCGCCCAAGCCGGCACCGAGGTACTTGGCATCTCCGGCGATTCCCTGAAAGCCCAGGAGAGCTTTCGCGACAAGCACAAGCTTGGGGTTGCTCTGGTGTCGGATGAAAAGCACCAGATGCTGGAGGCCTATGGCGCCTGGGGCGAAAAATCCATGTATGGCAGAACCTTTCTCGGGATTCTTCGCACCACGGTGCTGATCGGCGCCGATGGCCACATCGCCCGCATCTGGCGCCAAGTGAAGGTCGAGGGCCATGCCGATGACGTGCTGGCGGCGGCGCGCTCGCTCTCAAGGGGTCCGGAACCGACATTTCCAGAAAATTAACCATGTAGGGATCAAATTCCTCCCGCGATTTAGCCGTACGGAACTCAGCTCCGACCGGCGCGGGAGTGCCGATGTCGAACCGTTCCGGTCAATATTCCGAGTACCCCCAGCACCATCCCCATGATCACGGCCGGCCGTTCGCGCGCCGCGCGGCGTTGGCGCACGCCACGCCTGCGATGGCGGGGCCATCATCGCCCGGAAAATCGCAATCCGGTTACACCCTCACCCACGCCGGCAAGCAGGTTCGCTTTGGGCCCGTGGCGTTCTGGATCGTCGTCGGCACGGTGACCGCGCTCGGCATGTGGTCGGCCGCGACCGCGACCTATTTCGCGTTCCGGGACGACGTGCTGACGCGCCTGATCGCGCGCCAGGCCGAGATGCAATACGCCTATGAGGACCGGATCGCGGAGCTGCGCGCCAAAGTCGATCGCACCACGAGCCGCCAGTTGCTGGATCAGGAACAGTTCGACCAGAAACTCGATCAGATCATGCGCCGGCAGACCGCGCTCGAATCGCGCGCGAGCGCGCTCGGCGGCATTGCCGATGTCACGGGATCGATCCGGCCTGCGGCTCCCTCGCGCGGCGCCGCGTCTGAACCGGCAACGGGAACACCGAAGCCGAACCCGATCAGCGACACCGTGACCTTCGTCGCGCCACCGGATCGCGAGGCGCGGCTGGAATCGCGCGCGCCGATCCGCGCCGCTCCACCGCCAAGCCCGTTCGCCCAGAACCAGGGCGTCGACAATGCACTGGTTCGCCTGCAGAACTCGCTCGACCAGGTCGAAAGCCGCCAGCTGGCGGCGCTCAATGCGTATGAAGACGGCATGGAATCGAAGGTGCGCCGCATGCGCGGCGTCATCACCGATCTCGGCCTCGACATGGCGCAGCTCGAAGCGGCAGCGCCGCGTGCCCCGATGGGCGGGCCGTTCGTTCCCGTCAAGCTCCGGGCCGATGCCGGCCCCTTCGACCGCCAGCTCTACCGGATCAACGTCACCCGCGCCCAGATGGAGAAGCTGACCCGCACGCTGGCGCTGGTGCCCTACCGCAAGCCGGTGATCGGCGAGGTCGAGTTCACCTCGGGCTTCGGCATCCGCAGCGATCCCTTCCTCGGCCGGCCCGCGATGCATACCGGCCTCGATTTCCGCGCCCAGACGGGCGATCCCGTGCGCGCCACCGCCAATGGCAAGGTCGTCAATTCCGGCTGGAGCGGCGGCTACGGCCGCATGGTCGAGATCGATCACGGCAACGGGCTTTCCACCCGCTACGGCCATCTCTCGCAGATCGACGTCAAGGTCGGCGATGTCGTCAAAATCGGCCAGGTGATCGGCGAAGTCGGCTCGACCGGGCGCTCGACCGGACCACATCTGCATTATGAAACCCGGATCGACGGCGAGGCCGTCGATCCCCAGAAATTTCTGCGCGCCGGCGTGCGCCTCAGCGCGGGCTGATCGGTCTCTCAGTGGCTGGCCTCGTGGCCGACTTCGCCGCTGATGATCGGGCCGAACAACTCCCATGATTCGCCGTTGAAGCGCATGAGCTGCATCTGCTCGATCGGGAAATAGTCGTCGGGCGAGGTGTTGATGGTGATGCCGGGCAGCAGCATGTCGGAGCTGAAGTCCTTCAGATTCGCCGCCTGCTTCATGACATTCTCGCGCGTGAGATCGTCGCCGCACTGCTTCAGGACCTGGATCAGCGCCTGCGACTCCACATAGGCGTAGGCATTGTTGGCATTGTCCCGATCGCCATCGGGATTCCATTTGACCATGAACTCCCGCCACTTCTTCACGCCCGGATCGTCCTTCCACATGGGATCGGTGGGATCCTTGACATAGGCGGTCGAGATGATCCCCTTGGAATATTCGAGGCCGGCGGGCTTCAGCACCGAGGCGATCGTGGTCGCGGTATTGGCGAGGAAGAATTTCGGCTTCCAGCCAAGCTCGCCGACTTTGCGGATCGCCTGTGCTGATCCCTTCGGCGCCGCCCACGAGAAGAAGATGTCGGCGCCGGAATCATGCAGCGCCACGATCTGCGAATCGATCGAGGGATCGCTGACCTCGTAGGATTTGTCGGCGATGATCATATTGACTTTGTCGCCGAGCCCATCCTTGAGGCCCTTGAACTGGTCCTTGCCGGCATCGTCGTTCTGCCAGAACACGGCGATCTTGCTGTCCGGAAAATGTTCGAGAATGTATTTGGCGTAGATGTGGCCTTCGCTCTGATAGTTGGGCTGGAAGCCCATGGTCCAGGGAAAGTTCTTGGGATCGCCGAACTTGGTGGCACCCGACGCCACGAAGAGCTGGGGCACCTTCTTCATGTTCATGTATTTCATGATCGCCGAATTCGACGGCGTGCCCAGCGACTGGAAGATGAAAAGCACCTCGTCGCTCTCGACGAGCTTGCGCGCCTGCTCGATCGCCTTTGGCGGGCTGTAGGCGTCATCATAGGAGATGAAATTGATCTTGCGGCCGTTGACGCCGCCCTCGGCGTTGATCATGTCGAAGAAGGCCTTCTCGGTCTTGCCGATCACGCCATAGGATGAGGCGGGCCCGCTATAGGGCATGATGTTGCCGATCTTGATTTCGCTGTCGGTCGCGCCGGGATCGTATTTCCTCTCGGCCTGTACCGTGCTCGTCCCTGACATCGCGGCGGTGGCCAGAGCTGCAACGGAAATCAGGTGCCTCGTGACGCGGCGCATCGTTCTCTCCCGTTTCATTGCCTTGTTTTGCTTTTGCGCAAAGTCTCGCAAGCGGCGGATGCGCTGGCAAGCGCGGCCTTGGTTGAATTATTCCGCGCTGCGAAACCGCATTGTTGCCGCCGGCCATCTGTGATTGATCCAGGCGGGGACCCGGGGATTTTCGGCTTGAGACAGACACGAACCGGCGCACGGCACAAAAGGCTCGGCGAAGCCGGATTCCGCGTGGCGAAATGGCTTGCGACCCAAACCATGGCGCGCGCCGGCTTTCACCGGCCGGGCTCCGCCTTTGCGGCGGGGCGCATCGCGTCCGCCAGCGATAGGCTGCGTCGCGGCGAGACGCTTTATCTCGCGGGCCTCGGTCCGCCAGGCACGCATAATTCCGGCGTAGCGCTGGTCGAGGTCACGCGCGCGCACGGCCCGCGCTTGCTCCTGAACAATGAAGAGGAGCGTTTCTCCGGCAACAAGCACACCACTGAATATCCGGCCAAGTCGATTGAGGCGATGGTCGCCGCGTTGCGCGGCATGGGGCGAGATGTCGGCGACATCTTTGCGTGGCTGACCTCGTGGGACTATCCGGCGCTCGCCGGCACGCTGTTCCGTTCGGTGCTGGAGGAAGCGCCGCAGAGCCTGAAACTCCTCCGCAGCACCGAAGCCGCGGGCTTCGATGGCCGCCGGCTCGACCAGATGACGCGCGTGCCGAAGATCCTGGCGCGGCAGCTCGGCCTCGCCGAGCGCGTGCCGCTGATCACGATGCCGCATCACGACAATCATGCATGGTTCTCCTATGCGGCGTCGCCGTTCGCCGACGACGGCGAACCGGTGGCGGTCGCCGTGCTCGACGGCACCGGCGATCTCGGCTCGGTCTCGCTCTATGTCGTCTCCAGCGGGGCGATGCAGAAGCTCTATTGCAACCACAGCATGTTCGACTCGCTCGGCGCCTTCTACAGCGTGATCTCGTCGACGCAGGGCGGCTGGACCTGGCTCTCGAGCGAGGGCCGCTACATGGGCGCCGCCGCCTGGGGCGACATGAACCGCGCCAGCAACCGCTATTACGCGCGCCTGAAGGCCGTGCTGCAGTTCGGCGACGGCGGCGAGCTCCGGCTCAACCGCGCGATGGCGAACTGGTACGCCGATCCGTTCCGGGAGCCCTACAAACAGTCCCTGATCGACGTCCTGGGTGAACCGCTAAGGCCCGAGCAGCTCTGGAATCCGGACGCGGTGCTCCGCGTCGAGGACATCAAGCACCGCCCCGACACGCGGGATCGGCTCGATAAGGCCGCCGCGACCCAGCTCGTGTTCGAGGATGCCATGATCCATGTGGTCGATCATCTCCTGCGTAGGACCGGCACGCAGCGATTGGTGCTGACCGGCGGCGTGGCCTTGAACGCGGTCGGCAATATGCGACTGCTCGAACATTTCGATGAAGCCTGGTTCGCAAGACATCAGCAGCGCAAAGCCCGCCTGCATCTCTGGGTGCCGCCGGTGCCCGGCGATCCCGGCGTCACCATCGGTGCGGCCTGGCTGTTCGCGCATCTGGCAGGCGCGCCGCGCGGGGCTTCGATGACGCATGCATTCCATTGCGGCATGCCGCCGGCAAATGACGAAATCGAAGCGGCGTTGAAAGCCGATGACGTCGCCTCGCTTCGCATCGGCGATATCTCAACCAGCGCGGGCCTCGAGGCGATCGCCGACCTGATGGCGTTCATGGTGGCGCAGAACGGCGTGATCGCGATCTACCAGGGCGCAGCCGAAACCGGTCCGCGCGCGCTCGGCCATCGCTCGATCCTTGCCAACCCCTGCGATGCCAAGGCACGCGAAAACCTCAACGAACGCGTCAAATACCGCGAGGCGATCCGCCCTCTGGCGCCGATGGCGACGCTGGAAGCGGCACGCGAATATTTCGAACTGCTCGAAGGCGCCGCCGACGGCGACTACAATGCCTACAATTACATGGTGCTGACGGCACGCTCGAAACCGCATGCGAGAGAGAAGATTCCGGCGGTGATCCACGTCGACGGCACCGGGCGCCTGCAGATCGTGCGCAAGGCCGACGATCCCCTCACCTACGCCTACCTCAAGGCGCTCGGCCGCCACATCGGCGTGGAGATGTCGGTCAATACGTCTTTCAATGTGGCGGGCCCGATCGCGCAGACGCCGCAACAGGCGATCGACACGCTGCGGCGCTCGAAGGGGCTCGACGTCGTGCTGCTGGTGGCCGGCGACGGCGCCGTGTTCGCCGCCTGGCATGGCGGCGAACGTGACAGCGGCCGGTTCACGGGCTGGGTTTCGGGGTGGCGAGCCGCGCGTTAGCTCGCCGCGGCTTCGATGCTCACGGCTGGCGCCGTCGACCAATCAAACCGCTCGACAAGGCCGGCGGCTTCGTCCAGCCCCAGCATCAGGTTCAGATTCTGCACGGCGGCGCCCGACGCTCCCTTGCCGAGATTGTCGAGGACGGCAACGAGGCGCGCTTGCCGCAGCTTGTCGGAGCCGAACACGTACAGCTTCATCGAATTGGTGCCGTTGAGGCTCTCCGGCGCCAGCGTCGCGATCGAAGCCGCCTCTTCGAGGCTTGCGACCTCGACAAAGCGCTCACCCGCATAGGCGGCGGCAAGTGCCGCGTGCAAATCCTTCAGCTTCGGCGCGGAGGGCAGCGCATGGAGCGGCAGCGGCACCTCCACGATCATGCCTTGCGCGTAGCGGCCGACCGAGGGCGCAAAGATCGGCGGGTGTTCGAGACCGCCATGCACCTTCATTTCCGGCACGTGCTTGTGCGCGAGCGAAAGGGCGTAGATGCGGTACGGTACGGTGGTGAAGGTCGGCGAGCCCTGATCCTCGAATTCCTCGATCATCTTCCGGCCGCCGCCGGAATAGCCCGACACCGCATTGACCGCGACCGGCCAGCTCTTCGGCAGGATGCAGGCATCCGTCAGCGGCCGCACCAGCGCGATGAAGCCCGTCGGATAGCAGCCGGGATTGGAGACGTAGCGCGCGGCCTTGATCACGGCGCGCTGATTTCGCGTCAATTCCGGAAAGCCATAGGCCCAGCCTTCCGCGGTCCGGTAGGCCGTGGAGGCATCGATCATGCGAACCCTGTCGTTCTCGACCATTCCGACCGCCGCGCGCGATGCGTCGTCGGGCAGGCAGAGGATGACGATGTCGGCGCGGTTGATGATCTCCTTGCGCGCAGAGACGTCCTTCCTTCGTGCCGGATCGATCGAAACCAGCTCGATATCGCTGCGGCCGACGAGGCGCTGCCGGATTTGCAGGCCGGTGGTGCCAACTTCGCCGTCGATGAAGATTCTTGGTGCCATGGTGGGGTGCCCTTGGATGGCGCTTGCGGGCGTTCTGATACAAGCAGAACGCAAGCTTGGCCACCGCATTTTACGGGATGCGGCAGTCCATCTAAGGCTTGTTTCGGGCTGGCGCCAGTCCGGCGGACCCTAGCCGGCCGCGATCTTGGCCGCCTCCGCCGCCGCGCGCTGCATGCTGTTCGACATCTCGCTGGTTACGGTGCTCTGCTCCTCGACCGCGGCGGCCGTCGAGGTGACATATTCGCTGACATTGGTGATCGCCTGCTTGATCGCCGTCAACGCCCCGGCCACGTCGCCGGAAATGGCGTTGAGGCTCGCGATCTCGCCGCCGATCTTGTCGGTGGCCTGCTTGGCCTGGTTGGCGAGGCTCTTGACTTCGGAGGCGACCACGGCAAAGCCGCGGCCGGCCTCGCCCGCGCGGGCCGATTCGATCGTGGCGTTCAGCGCGAGCAGGTTGATCTGGCCGGTGATGTTGTTGATCATCTCGACGATGCCGCTCATCGATTGTGCGGCGTCGGTCAGGCGCTGCGCCTGTGCGTCCGCGGCCGCCACCCGTTCCACTGCGCCTTGCGCGGTTTCCCTGGATTTGGTCATCGCCTCGGAGATCTCGCGCACCGACGTGTTCAGTTCCTCCGCGCCGGCCGCAACCGATTCCATCATGCCGCGCACGCGTTCATTGCCGATCCGCACCAGCACCTGCCGCGTGGTGTCGGTGGCATATTTAACGACCTTGAACGGGTTGCCGTTGAGATCGAGGATCGGATTGTAGGACGCCTGGATATACACTTCCTTGCCGTTCTTGCCGATCCGCTTGTACTCGCCGGCCTGGTACTGGCCGCGGTTGAGGCTCGCCCAGAATACGCGGTAATCCGCGCCGTCGCGCTCCGAGGGCTCGACGAAAATGGCGTGATGCTTGCCCTTGATCTCGCTCAACGCGTAACCCATCGCATGCAGGAAATTCTCGTTCGCCGTGATGATCGTGCCATCCATCTTGAACTCGATCACCGCCTGCGACTTGCCGATGGCATCGATCTGGCCCGACAGATCCGCGTTCTTCAGCTTCTGCTCGGTGACGTCGGTCGCAAACTTGACCACGCCGAACGGCTTTCCAGCCTCGTCCAGAATCGGATTATACGAAGCCAGGATCCAGACCTCCTTGCCGCCCTTGCCGATCCGCTTGTACTCGCCGGCCTGGTATTCCCCGCGGTTCAGCTTTGCCCAGAATTCGCGATAGGCCGCGCCATCCCGCTCGGCCTGCGGCATGAACATGCCGTGATGCCTGCCCTTGATCTCGTCCAGCGAATAGCCCATCGCCTTCAGGAAATTGGTATTGGCCGTCCGCACGGTGCCGTCCATATCGAATTCGATCACGGCCTGCGAACGATCGCTTGCGGCGATCTTCGAGGCGTTGGCCATGGTACGAAGCTTTTTCGAGGTGACGTCGGTCGCAAGCTTGACGATCTTGACCGGCTTGCCGTTGCCGTCGAGCACCGGATTGTAGGACGCCTCGATCCAGATCTCGCGGCCGCCCTTGGCGATGCGCTTGAACTCGGCCGCCTGGAACTCGCCGCGGTTCAGCGCCGTCCAGAATGCGCGGTACTCGGCACCGTCGCGCTGATCCGCCGGCACGAACATGGAATGATGCTTGCCCCGGATCTCATCCAGGCGGTATCCGAGCGCGTCGAGAAAATTCTGGTTGGCCGTGATGATCGAGCCATCCATATTGAACTCGATCACGGCCTGCGAACGGCCGATCGCGGCGAGCTGGGCCTGGGCGTCTGCGCTGGACCTGCGGGCGAACATCAATCTTCTCCGTTTCGAAAATCGCATGCCCGGAAAGACGCGCGGTATTCGCGCGTGCCGGCAGGCGGCGGAACAATGACTTCAACCGAACTGGTCTTACGCTCTGATTTGACGTGTCGCGGAGGTGTCTTTCGGGCCAGCACGGTGAACAGTGACCCACAAACATCTTTGTTGCTGTCGCGGGGGGCAGCGGGAAGGCCGGACAGGCACGTTATCCTTAAGCTTGAGGCGCCAAAGAAAGCCTTAACGAGCGATCCGTAGATCAACGGATGATTTTCCGCAAAATCCGTCTTGGCGGCACATCCGCTCCATGCCGCATGCCGGCGCGCGTCAGCGCTTGGGCTGCGACACGATCTCGATCATGCGCCCCTCGTCCTCGTCGGGCGCGTGAGCCCTGGCCCGCCGATAGGCCTCGACGGCGGCGCGGCTCACCGGCACGCCGGGCAGCAGCGTCTCGGCCAATGTCACGGCATAGGCTGCATCCTTGTGGCGCAGCGCCGCGGTGAACGAGGCGTCGGAGAAGTCGCGGGCCACCATCCGCTTCGAATGACGGATCACCTGGGGGCTTGCGACCGCGCCGGTCGCAAGCGCCTCCGCGACCAAATTCATGTCGAGGCCGGCCTGCTCCGCCATCGCAAGACCTTCGGCGAGGCTCGCGATCTGCACCGCCCCCATCAGATTGTTGATCAGCTTGAACACGGTGCCGGTGCCGACGGCGCCGAAATGGCGAATGGTCGAGCTCAAGGGCCTGAGGAAAGGCTGCGCCTTCTCAAGGTCGGCCGCATCGGCACCGACCAGGAGCGTCAGCTTGCCCTCGGCAGCGGCCGACGGCAGGCCGGTCACGGGACAATCGATGTAGATCAACCCGCGCCCGTTCAGCTCGCGCGCCAGCTCGAGCGCGTGGCCGTGGGAGACGGTGGAGCATTCGATCGCGAGCGTGCCGGCCTTCATGTTGGCCGCGGCGCCATCCTGACCGAGCCAGACGCGCCGCGAAGCCTCGTCGTCGGCAACCATGCTGACGACCGCGTCGGCATCGATGGCGGCGTCCTCCGGCGAGGTTGCCCAATGCGCGCCGCGCGCGATCAGGTCCTCGGCCCTGGCCTTGCTGCGATTCCACACCGCGACCGTGAAACCGGCTTCGAGATAGCGGCCGGCCATGCCGTGGCCCATCCGCCCGAGCCCGATGAACGCCACGCGAGCCATCGAATTAGTCCACGTCCTCGATTGAGCCGGCCGTGGTGCCGAACGCGCGCTGCGCCAGGGTCGCGGCCATGAACTCGTCGAGATCGCCGTCGAGCACGCCGGACGTGTCGGAGGTCTGCACGCCGGTGCGTAGGTCCTTCACCATCTGATAGGGCTGCAGCACGTAAGAGCGGATCTGGTGGCCCCAGCCGATATCGGTCTTGGCGGCCTGCTCGGCGGCCGCCTTCTCCTCGCGCTTCTTCAATTCGATCTCGTAGAGCCGCGCGCGCAGCATGTCCCAGGCCTGCGCCCGGTTCTTGTGCTGGGAGCGGCCCGCCTGGCAGACCACCGCGATCCCGGTCGGAATGTGGGTCAGCCGCACCGCGGATTCGGTCTTGTTGACGTGCTGGCCGCCGGCGCCGCCCGAGCGCATGGTGTCGGTGCGCACATCGCTTTCCTTGATGTCGATCTTGATCGAATCGTCGATGACGGGAAAAATCTGCACCGACGAGAACGAGGTGTGCCGCCGCGCATTGGAATCGAACGGCGAGATGCGCACCAGGCGGTGCACGCCAGCCTCCGTCTTCAGCCAGCCATAGGCGTTGTGGCCGGAGATCTGGATGGTGGCGGATTTGATGCCGGCCTCTTCGCCCTGCGACTCCTCGAGATATTCGACCTTGAAACCATGCTTTTCGGCCCAGCGCGTGTACATGCGCAGCAGCATCTGCGCCCAATCCTGGCTCTCGGTGCCCCCCGCGCCCGCATGCACTTCCAGATAGGAATCGAACTTGTCGGCCTCGCCCGACAACAGCGCTTCGAGCTCGCGGCGGGCGACCTCTTTCTTCAGATTCTTGAGCGCCTGTTCGGCTTCCGCGACGACGCCCGCATCGTTCTCGGCTTCGCCGAGCTCGATCATGCCGA
>JAFAUV010000152.1 GCA_019243075.1 Bradyrhizobium sp. | reverse complement strand
CGACCTCGGCGCCGCGTGCGCCCCAGTCCGGCTGCAGATCGAGGACGGCCTGACGCTCGCGCTCGATCGCGTGCCGCAAGGCCGCCGCTTGCACCGGCGTCGCGCGCAGCGCCGCAAGCTGGACCGCTCGCGCTTCGAGCGCCGCCCGCGCCTCCATCTGCTCGGAAGCGCGCAACCTGATCGTGGTGAGGTAGAGGGTCGCCGCATCAACGGCGGCGTCCGGCCGCAAGTCGCCGACGAAGATCCCGCCACCACGTCCGGGAAGCGTCATCACGCGCCCCGCCCGCTCGAGAAGCCGGAGCGCTGCACGCAAGGTAAGGCGACTGGCGGCGAACCGCTCCATCAATTCCCGCTCCAGGCCGAGCCGCGTCCCGGGCGGCAGCGCCTCGGCCCGGATGCCGGCCTCGATGGTGCGGGCGAGCGCTTCCGACCGGCGCGGCGCGCGGCGGGGGACCTCCCCCGCCAGGTTCGGCCAACGCCGACGCTGTCTCATGAGCTGCGCCGCGCCGATAGGCTCTCCTGCGATCACCGCCAAGGCGAGTCCACGGCGCAGCGCCAGTTCCTCATCGAGGTTAGCGGGAGCGCGTTCCAGATCATCCGCCTCCAACAGACCGAGCACCTGGGCGAACAGGGCCAGGACCGGCTGGCGCGCCGCCGCGACCACCGCGCTGTCGATTCCGGCGATGGTCGTGGCTGGATCGCGGTCGCCGGCCCCCAACAGCTTGTCGAGCGCATCGACATCCGCACGCGACAGGCGCGCGCAGGCCCGGGCTGCGATCAGCTCGTCCACCGCCTCGCCGGCCTCGGCCAGGTGCCCACGGTCGACGGCTTGGCCGACGAGATAGAGGTGCATCGCCCGCGCGGCGCTGTCGCTCGGCGCGGCCGTGACCACCAGTCCGCCGCCGCGCCCCGTGCGCATCGCGCAGATGCCGTCGTCCTCGAGCCAGCGCACCGCCTGCGCCAGGGTCGGCCAACTGGTCCGGTAGCGCTCGGCCAGCTCCCGCTGCGAGCCCAGGAAATCACCGACGTTCCGCTTGGCCTCGACGATATCGAGGATGATGCTGCGCGCCAGGCGCAGGGGCGCCGATCCGGCGCCTTTCGACGGACGGAGATGGAAGGAGTCTGGCGTCGTTGGGTCGTCCACGGACCATCCATAGTTCGCGCCATGGCGGGCGCGCAACCCGATCGCATCTTCGCGCTCCCGCTAGAGGTCCCGGCAGTGAGGCATGACCTCCTCGGCGAACCATTGGGCTTCGTCGAGCACTTTCTGCAACGGCCCCTTGCTGTTCAGCTCGTTCAGCAAGACCGAGACATGGTTGACGCCAGCCGAAGCGAGCGCTGCGATGTCCTCCAGCAGCTGGTCCTTTTGATCTGACAGGGTCAGCGCGTCCGAGCCGGTGTCCAGCATGCCCACGGAGGAGCCGAGCGCGAGCGGCTGGCCGCCGCGGCCGGCGCGCTCACGCGTCTCCAGCGCATAGGCGTACTTCTCCTTCAGCCAGGCGACCCGAGCGCCCATGCCGCCAGACTTGTGACTCGTTTCGCGCGCAGGCCCGACCGGTTGCCAACCCTCGCCCAGCGTGGCGGCGCGCCGGATGGCGGCGTCGGAATCGCCGCCGACCCAGATGGGAAAGGGGGACTGCAGGGGCTTGGGATTGAAGTAGGTGGGTTCGATCTGGAAGTGCTTGCCATGGAAAGGCTCCTCACCCCAGAGCGCGCGCAAGGCGAGGACCGACTCGTCGGTGACGCTGGCGCGTTCGCGCCAGGAGACACCCACCGCCTCATATTCGTCCTCCATCCAACCGAGGCCGATCACAATCCGCAGGCGGCCGCCCGAAAGCACGTCGACCGACGAAATCAGCCGCGCCAGCACTTCCGGCCTGCGCAGCGCCGGGATGACGATGTTGGTCGACAGCTCCAGCTTGGACGTCTGGCCGGCGATGAAGGCGTAGGTCGTGAAAATCTCGAAGAAATTATAGGTTGGCGAGATCGGTAGCGATCCATCCGCCGTGTACGGATATTTGGTCTTCATCCGCTTGGGAAAGATCAGGTGATCGCCCATCCAGACATAGTCATAGCCCATGCGCTCCACGGCCTGTGCGGTATGGACTAGGTTGTCCGGCGTCGCGAGCGCGCCGGTGAAGGGAAATGGGCCGCCGAACTTCATCGCTTTTCCTCCCTGTGATAGCGGTGCGCGCCGCTCGGCTACGGATGCAGGAACAACCCGCCATCGACCTGGAAGGTCATGCCGGTCAGGTAGGCGGAGTCCGGTCCGGCCAGGAAGACGGCGACCCGGCCGCCGTCCTTGTAGATGTCGCCATAGCGCCGCAGCGGCAGCACAGCCAGGCCCGCGCGCGAAGCCTCGGGATTCTTGTCGGCGAAGCTGTGCAGCGCGTCCGTCTCGATCATCGGATTGATCACATTTACGGTGATCCCGTACTGGCCCCATTCGCGGGCCGCGACCCTGGAAAGACCCCGGATCGCCTCCTTGGCCGCGTCGTAGGCCGCAGCGCCCGCGAAGCCGATTTGACCCCAGTGCGAGCCCATGTTGATCACACGGCCCTGTCCCGACGCCTTCAGGTAGGGAAACGCCGCCTTCATGAACCAGTAGGTCGCCGTGGGGCCAGTGACGAAGGTCCGGTCCCATTCCCCATCTCGGAAATCCTGCAGCGGCGTCAGCACGGGACTGGGCGCGGGCTCCTCGGCCGTGCCGAAGCTCTGCGCATTGTTCACCAGGATATCGATACTATTGAACTCTTTTATTGTCTCAGCGACGGTCCGCTGGACATCCGCCAGCTCTCCGACGTCGCAGACGACACCGATCGCCATGCCGCCCTCAGCGCGGATTTCCGCCACCGTACGATCGACCGTACTCTGGCTGCGGGACGCCACCACCACCCTTGCTCCCTCTCGGGCAAACTCAACGGCGATCCCACGGCCGATCCCGCGGCCCGCGCCCGTTACGATCGCGACCTTGCCCTCCAATATACCGGGCATCCCTTCCTCCCTATGCCCGCCTTCCTTGTCAGTCAGTGGCTAGGCTGATAATTATTAACCGCTTTCTTGGTCTTGGCGCAAGTGCATTGGCGCGCCAAGAATTTGGTTGACCCCTTGGAGACGCCGCGGCGGATGCGACGTCGGGTCAGGGTGGAGAAGAAGTTTTCGACGACGGCAGACATCTCTGACAGCGCAGGCGCCCAAGCTATCTTGGACGGTGTCCGCAAGCGCTGGCCATGGGTGAAGCACCTGTTTGCCGACGGCGCCTACGACCGGCTCAAGCTCAGGGACAAGGCCGCCTACCTAGACTTAGTCTTTGAGATCATCAAACGCTGCGACGACCAGAAGGGTTTCCAGGTCCTGACCCGCCGCTGGGTGGTGGAGCGAACTTTCGGCTGGATGACCAGATGGCGCCGCCTGGTACGCGACTACGAGAAGTGCATCGACGTCTCGCAGGCCATGATTCTCGTCGCCATGGGCGGCAATCTCGTCCGCAGAACCGCCCACCCCTGAATTCGAAAATGGACTCTTTGCAACGTAAGCGGCATAGCAGCTGTCAATTGCATCTCGTGCACGCTGAGCAGCGACGGTAACATCCGCTATGGCCTGAGGCAGATCGTCTGTGCCTGATCGTAGAGTCTCCACTAGACTACGGCAACACTTAACAAGCGCCACGCATCCCATGCCGCCTGCGAGGGAAGACAGTGCATGAGCCGCCTTCCCTAGAGTAGCAGGATTGGCCGAGGGCTCAAGTATAGGAAGGATCTCAGCGAGGTTTTCCCGGAACAATGCAGCCAGTTCGGCGACCTTGCTCGCCCCCAGATGCTGCTCCAGTTCGGCAAGACAGACGGGGTCGACAATGATCGCTTCGGCTGCCGTGTTCGTCGCCCGATCCGCGGCCGTGTCCGCTGGATGCCCAAGCCATTTTCTGACCGTGAACAATAAGACGTCCCGGCTGATCGGCTTGCTGAGATGTTCGTTCATTCCCGCCGCAAGACAGGCCTCACGTTCTGTCGAAAAAGCGTTTGCGGTCAGTCCAATGATGGGGATTGCGGCTATCGTTTCATTGAGGCCGCGAATGCGGCGCGTTGCAGCCAAGCCGTCGAGGATCGGCATTTCCATATCCATGAGGACAAGGTCGTAGGGGCGTGTTTGTAACTCCTCGACGGCGCAAAGACCATTTTCCACGACCGTCACGGCGAAGCCCGCCGCTCGCAACAGGCCTTCGATAACGATCTGGTTGAGCAAGATGTCTTCGGCCACCAGAATACGCGCCACACCCCGCGCTGGCGACTGCTGATCGGATAGCGGGAATTCGGGCGGTTGGGCCGAGATATGTTCGGGTATTCTGAACCAGAACAGGCTTCCCAGACCGGCGGCGCTCGACATGCCGATCTCGCCGCCCATGGCCTCGACGATCTGCTTGCTGATCGAGAGCCCCAAGCCCGATGTCCCGGCTGCGTTCGCCAACGGGCCGGCCTGAGCGAACTCCTTGAACAAGCGCGCCTGGTGATCATCCGGAATACCGGGGCCTGAGTCTGCGACGGCGATGCGCATCCAGTTTTTTTCCGAGCCGACTTCTCTCGATATGGTGACGCTGACGCCGCCATGCGCTGTAAATTTTATCGCGTTATTGAGGAGGTTGAGCACGACCTGCTGAATGCGAGCGGCGTCCCCGTCAACCCATTCGGGCAACGAGGCGTCGACGGCAAAGCGAAGATCAAGCCCCTTCTGCGCTGCTAGCGGCCGCAAAATCGAAACCGCCTCGCTAACCTCATGCTGGAGATTCAGGGGCCGGCACTCCATCTCCATAAGGCCGGCCTCGATTTTCGCGACGTCGAGGACGTTGTTAACGATCGACATCAGCGACTTGCCTGCACTGTCGATCAATTCTACCCGCCGATGTTGTTCGGGGGTAAGCGGCGCGTCGAGGACCAGCGACACCAAGCCAAGAATGCCGTTCATCGGCGTCCTAATCTCATGGCTCATGGTGGTCAGAAAGGCGGTCTTGGCGCGATTGGCGTCCTTCGCCTCGACTATGGCATGTCGCAGCGAATCCCTAATGGCGTTCTGCTCGGTCATGTCGATGATCTGGGACACGAAATGCAACGGCCCTCCGGCGTCATCGCGCACGAGCGACACGCTCAACAGAATGAAAAGGATCCGCCCGTCCTTGTGGTAATACCTCTTCTCCATTTGGTAGCTTGCGATCTCTCTATCGAGCAGCCGCCGAACATGGCCGAGGTCGACTTCGAGGTCGTCGGGATGGGTAATGGCCTGAAAATCTGTAGCCAGCAACTCTTCGGCCGAATAGCCTAGCATAGCGCAAAGCGCGGGATTTACCTTGAGCCAGCGGCCTGCGGTGGACACCAACGCCATGCCATGGGAAGCTGTTTCAAACGCGCCGCGGAACTGCTGTTCACTCAGACGGATTTGTGCATCAAGCCCGCAAAGCTCGGTGGTCTTGGCTGCAACTTCGGCGGTTCGGTCCCGGACACGCTCTTCCAGATCGTTGTTGGCCTCCGCCAGCGATCTCAGCGCCCCGCGCCGCTCCGCGGACATAGCGCCGAGCAGCAGGCCGATCATAGCGACAGTGGCCAAAAAGGTGACTAGCAATGTCAGACGATGGTCCTCTGCTCCCAGGGCGAACGGTCCCTGGCCATGCAGGGTCCGCCACAACGCGAACGCTGATGTGAGCAACATCGCCACCGCTGTTTCGCGCTGACCGAACCGCAAAGCACACCAGGCGATGATCGGAAACACCGGATAGGCGAGCGGCAACCGCATCGAAAACAGAGCGTAGGTCGTTACAACGGCCGTGCCGGCAAGGACCGCCAGTTCCAGGCGTCGATTCGCGGGAATGTAGGTCGCACGCGTTGCGACCGCGAGAATGACCGGCGCGACCAGCAGCGCGCCCATAGCATCGCCTACCCACCAGAGCCGCCACACA
>JAFAUV010000097.1 GCA_019243075.1 Bradyrhizobium sp. | reverse complement strand
GCCGGAAATAACCCGCATCAAGGTGGTCTTGCCGGCGCCATTGGGGCCGATGACGGCGACCGCCTCGCCGCTTGCGATCTCGAGCGAGACGCCGAACAGCGCCTGGAACGATCCGTAGCCGGCGGAGACGGAGGAGAGCGAGAGCATGCGCGTTCAGGCCTTTGGCTTGCCGAGATAGACCTCGGCGACCCTGGGATCGCCGGCTGCCTCCGCAGGCTTGCCCTCGAAAATCTTCTCGCCATGGTCGAGCACGATGACGCGATCGACGACGCGCATGAGCACGCCCATGATATGCTCGACCCAAATGATGGTGATGCCGACGCGGCTCCTGATGTCGCCGAGCAGGTCGGCGGCGCGCTCCATCTCCGCGCGGTCGAGGCCGCCGAGGCTCTCGTCTGCGAGCAGCAGCCGTGGCCTGGTGGCAAGCGCCCGCGCCAGCTCCAGCTTCTTCAGCGCCGCGGCGCCGAGCCCATTGGTCGAGGCCGATCGATCGCTCGGCAACCCCACCATCTCGAGCGCTTCGGCGGCGCGGTGCTCGGCCTCGCTCCGCGCAATCCCGCCGGCCTCGCCATAATAGGCGGCGAGCGTGACGTTCTCGAGCAAGGACAGCTTGCGGAACGGCCGCGGGATCTGGAAGGTGCGCCCTACCCCCTGATGGCACACCGCATGTGCCGGCAGGCCAGCGATCTCCTTGCCGTCGAGGCGGATCGAGCCGGAGCTTGGCCGCAGCGTGCCCGCAATCAGGTTGAAGGTCGTGCTCTTGCCGGAGCCGTTCGGTCCGATCAGGCCCAGGATTTCGCCCGCGCGCAGCTCAAAGGAGACCCGGTTGACGGCCAGGAATCCCCCGAAGCGTTTGCAAAGCCCGTTGACCTCCAGCATCGGGATTTAAGCCGCGTAGACCGACGATTTCGGCAGCGGGAAGACCGGGTCCTGGGTGCGGATATTGGTCGGCCAGACCACGGTGACGCGCTCGCCCGCGTTTTGCATCACGAGCGGCGTCGAGCGCTCGTTCTGGCCGGACAGCGGCGTGTCCGGCGGATAGAATTTCACGCCATAGCCCTGGATGGTGCCGCCTGCGGGAATGTCGACATCGAGCGCGGCCTTGCGCACGGCCTCGGGATCGAAGGCGCCATATTTCTCCTTCGCGACCGGCAGCACATTGTTGAGCAGCACCCAGGTCTGGTTGAATCCCATCGAGCAGTGCGTCGGCACCGCGAGCGTCCCGGTCTTCTTCTGGAAACGCTCGACCATGGTCTTGATGAGATCGCCGAGCCCCGGCGCGAGCTTGGCGGGATCCAGCAGTTGCGCCGGCACCGGATCGATGTTGCAGAAATTGTCGATGTCGGTGCCGAAGGTGGCGCGCAGCTTGTCGAGCTGGCTATAGCCGGCCCCTGCCCCGAACAGCATCTTGAAGCGCAGCCCGTTCTCGCGGCCCTGGCGCAGGAACAGCGTGATATCGGGGTTGTAGCCGGCATGCGAGATCACATCGGCACCGGAGCGCTTGACCTTGGTGACCAGCGCCGAGAGGTCCGGCGCGGCGGCGGAATAGCCTTCCTTCAGCACCACCTGGCAGCCCGCCTGCTTGGCGTAGGTCTCGTCGGCCGCGGCAACGCCGACGCCATAGGGGCCGTCCTCGTGGATCAGCGCGACCTTGACCTCCTTGGGCTCGACGCCGAGCTTGGCCTTGACGTGCTCACCCAGGAAGCCGCCAAAGGCCTCGCCATATTGGTCGGAATGGATCTGCGCGCGGAACACATAATGCAGGTTCTTGTCCTTGAACACGGCGGTGGAGACGGCGGTGGTGATCCAGAGGATTTTCTTCTGCTGCTCGATCTTGGCGGAAAGCGGCACCGCATGGGCGCTCGCGAACACGCCCTCGATGATGTCGACCTTTTCCTGACTCATCAGGCGTTCGGCCTCGTTGATGGCAACGTCGGCCTTGCTCTGCGAATCCGCCTTCACGGGGATCACCTTGTATTTGCCGGCGACGCCGCCCTTCTCGTTGACGAGATCGATGGCGATGTCATTGCCTATGGAAGAGGCGACCGAGCCGCCTGCCGCGAACGGACCGGACAGGTCGTAGATCGTGCCGATGCGGACCGTCTCGCCTTCCGCCTGCGCGCGGCTCCAATCGAGGCTCATGACCGCTGCAGCTGCAGCAGACCCCTTCAGCAGCGTCCTGCGTGAAGTCGGCATGGCGTTCTCCCTCCGAGACTGACCTCGTCTTTTCGCGATCGTTCTTTTCTTTTCGGGAAGTATCGAGAGGCGGCCCGCCAAAGTCAACAACCGGTTAAATTGCCCTCCTGCTACTATCGCAGGAGCGGTCCAGGCGTTCGGTCGCACGGCGGTTTTGATCGTAGATCGTAGGATGGGTAGAGCGCAGCGAAACCCATCCCATTTACGATGGCTTGATGATGGGTTTCGCTTCGCTCTACCCATTCTACAAAAGAAAAAGGGCGCGCCTTGCGACACGCCCTTGTCTCTCACACCGCGCCGGCCTTCTGCGCGTATTCCCAGGAGGCCCTGGCCAGCGGCACGGTGCGCTTGGCGGACTCAATCGCCTTGGCATTGGCGGCGGTGCCATCGCGGATGCGGCCGGCGATGCCCTGGGTGATGCCCGCGAGACGGAAGAGATTGTAGGAGAAGTACCAGTTGAGATCGGGAATCTCGGTGCCGGCGACGTTGCAGTAGATCTGCGCGGCCTCTGCCATGCTCGGAATGTTCAGCGCCTTGAGGTCGGCGCCGGCCAGGCCCGGCATGGTCCATTGCATCAAGAGATAGGTGAAGTCGGCCATGGGATCGCCGAGCGTGGACAGCTCCCAGTCGAGCACGGCCTTCACCCGCGGCTCGGTCGGATGAAAGATCATGTTGTCGAGGCGATAGTCGCCATGGACGATGGAGACGCGCTTCTGCTCGGGCAGCGTCTTCGGCAACCACACGATCAGCTTTTCGACTTCCTCGATGTGCTGGGTCTCGGAGGCGCGATACTGCTTGGTCCAGCGGTCGACCTGGCGCGCGAAATAGTTTCCGGGTCGGCCGAAATCCGACAGCCCGATCTTGTCGGGTTCGAAATTGTGCAGATGCGCCAGCGTCTCGATCTTGCTCTCGAAGATCTTGCGCCGGTCTTCGGCCGGCTGATGCGGCAGCGCGGGATCCCAGAACACGCGGCCGTCTTCCATCGACATGATGTAGAAGGCGGCGCCAATCACGCCGTCATCGGTGCAGAGCGCATAGGCCCGGGCCACCGGAAAGCCCTGCTTCGACAGTGCGGCGATGACGCGGAACTCGCGGTCGACCGCATGCGCCGACGGCAGCAATTTGCCGAACGGTTTTCTGCGCATCACGTAGGAACGGCCGGGGGTGTCGAGCCGGTAGGTCGGGTTGGACTGGCCGCCCTTGAACTGCAGGACGGTCAGCGGCCCGCGATAGCCTTCGACGTTTTGCCGCAGCCAGCGGTCGAGGCTGACCTCGTCGATCCGGTGCCGTTCCTCGACCGGCTGGGTGCCGGAAAATTCCTCGTCCTTCCTGACGCCGTCGGCCACGTGGCGCTCCCTCGAAGTTTATTCTCGGGAGCGCCGCGAAGCCCTCCCGTCAATGGCTGGGAGAGTTTGCATACTTCCGAAGTTCAAGTCTGGCAATGGCGCGGTTATGGACCTCGTCGGGTCCGTCCGCCAGGCGCATGGTGCGCATCGAGGCATAGTCACGCGCCAGCCCCGCATCGTCGGACACGCCGGCGCCGCCGA
>JAFAUV010000441.1 GCA_019243075.1 Bradyrhizobium sp. | reverse complement strand
TGAAACTTTATTGGAAAGTATCGATGGCTGCGCTCGCCGTGCGCGCTGATCGGTTGAAGCTTATCACTCCCTATCAGAGCAAGATGTTTTGGATAGAAATGGGGAGGCTTGGCTACCGCAAGCGCGAGCCGAATGAGCCAGCGAAAGAACATCCGAGCCTGCTCCGGCAAATGATTGGCTTCCATATGAAGAAGCTCAACTACAGCATTGCTGAAATGGCGAAGCTTTTGCAGCTCCGGGCCGCTGAATTTCAGGAAATGTACCGGGCCGAAATGGTAGGCGAGCCGAGTCCGGCCGGAGGGCGCCCCAAACTACGCGTAATAAAGTGATGCGAACTTTATGAAGGCGGGCTCGGCGCGGACGTCGACTACGCCATATTGGTGAAGCTGTACGGCGCATCCTCTGAAAGCGCACAGGGGCGCTACAGCCCCGCAGAGTGCACGGTGCGCGCAAAACTCGGATTGAGGGCAACTTCGATCCGAAGCACGTTTCCACGTCTTATGCGGAGCGCCAGAACCTCACCATGCGCCGCTTTTACCCGGCTGACGAACGCGTTCTCAGAGAAATTCGAGAACCATATGCACCTGGTTGCGCTGTATACGTTCTGCTACAACTACGTGAATCAGCACAAGAGCCTAAAAGGGATTTCGCCAGCGATGGCTATCGGTCTCAGAAAGACGCTTTGGTCTATGACTGACCTGGCAGAAATGATCGATGCGACGTTGCTCAGGCCGGGCAAGCGCGGACCCTATAAGGTCAAGGAAAATTCAAACTGAGACACTACCCGCTCGGCATGGGCGCCGCAGGCTGGCGATCCCGCCGCCGTTGAAGCCGGCCACTAAAGCGATCAAGATGCTGGAGGCGCCCTCCCGCGCAAGCTCGCCGGATTCTTACGATCGGATGAAGTGACGCGCGCATGATCCTGTTTGTCCTGGCCTATCTGGGCGGGGTGCTCACGGCTGACGAAGCTCGGTCAGGCCGAGCTGGCGGAGCCAGTCGCCGAAGACACGATCTGCGCGCGGCGCCAGGCCGTCCCCGTGCTGTCGCGTGGCCGCTCTCAAAGCCGCGACCGAAATCTCGGCCGCGGCCAGCTCGACCGCATGGCCGACATACCACGCTTCGAGCTGTCTCGGATCGGCCTCCAGGTGGAATTGCAGTGCGAGTGCGTTGCGTCCATGGGCAAACGCCTGGTTGTCATAATTCCGGTTCGAAGCCAGTCTGGTGGCGTTCTTCGGCAGATCGAACGTATCCCCGTGCCAGTGGAGAACGACGGCGCCGTCGCCCTGCAGCGGCCGCAGGCAGGATGACCTGCCCTCCTCGGTCAGATCGATCGTGCCCCAGCCGATCTCCTTCACAGGGCCCTTGTAGACGCGGCTGCCGAGCGCCTCGGCCATCAGCTGGCTGCCAAGGCAAATGCCGAGCGTCGGAAGATCGCGCGCCAGGCGGTACTCGATCAGCGCGATCTCCGACCGGAGAAACGGATAATCATGGCGCTCGTACACGCCGATCGGGCCACCCAGCACGATCACGAGCTCGGCGTTCCTGATCGAACCGTGGCCGAGATCATCGACCGCGGCCTCGCAGAACGAGACGTTCCATCCCTCGCGCTCCAAGATCGGCGCGAGCAGCCCCAAATCCTCGAAGGCGACATGACGCAAGGCTACGGCGGATCGTCGGGACGAAATCACGGGATACGGCCTGTGTCGGGGGCGGCCACAACGACCTAGTTCGTCACGATCCGAGTTTGATAAGGGCCATCCGAGGCAAGGGCATCGGCCAGCTTGTGCTGCAGCTCCCGCTGCATGGAGAAGCATACGCTGAATCCGTCCGTGGTGCATAGGGTCACCATGCCGGTCCTCGGATCGGACGAGCGCTCCACGGTCCATGACGCCAGCGGGTAGGCGTAGCGCAGCGACTGGTCTCCGTACCGCAACCGAAGCGCCTTGGTGATCAGGTCCGGCAACGTCATCGCAAGCCCGCCGACCTGGTTCAGCGACAGCCTCATCTGCGCCGGCGCGCCCGCATGATCGGTGAAGCCGAGCACAATCGTGCTGCCGTCAGGAGCGACTTCGCAGGTGGTGAGCGACTGCGGTTCGATGGTCATCGGGAGCGGCTTCATTGCATCGTTATATTCATGCGAATATATCGCAGCCGCCGAAGTGCCGTCCACCCCTTGGGCGCTCGATTGAATATCCTTATCGGCTGATAAGACCGGAGCTGACCGAAAAGACTTCTTCGCCGCGCGGCCTTCTAAACGCAATTGGCCGATCGGTGGACGGATCGCTCCGTCCACCGATCCTTCGCATGCCTCATTTCGACAACGACACCGGCTCGAGCTTGAAGGGTCCGGGATCCTTCCCCTTGTTGTCGCCGATGATGTAGGACAGCTTGCCTTCGGCAACCCAGCCGGTGTTGCCGACCACCGTCACCGAGACCGGCTCGGCGAGCCCCTCCTTGATCGTCTCGATCTGAGCCTCGTCGCCCTTGACGGTGACCTTGTCGAGACGGCCTGCGCCCTCGATCACCAGAAAACCGTCGCCGAAGGCGCGCAGCGCGTCGGCATGATCGAGCACGCGCGACGTCTTGAGCTCGGTCACCTCGCCGGCCTTGCCGTCCTTTACCGCGATCCTGAACAGCTTTCCGGGGATGAAGGTCGTGACGTAGAGATTGCCGTCGGCGCCGATCGCGATGCCGTCGAGGCCGACGCCGTCCTTGCCGACTGGCGCCAATTTGGGATCGGTTGCCCAGACCTCCAGCGCGGCACCGCCCGGCTTCAGGCGATACACGTTCGGCGTGAAGGAATCGCTGACATAGGCCGTGCCGTCGCTGCCGACCACGATGTCGTTGCACAATGACTTGGCGTCGGCGAGGGCGAAGCTGCCCTTCGCCGCGCCGGTCTTGAGATCGAAGGTTTTCAGCCACGCGCCCTTGACATCGCTCGGGCCCTTGACGCCAAAGCCGCTGATGTCGTTGGAGCAGACATAGAGGGTGCCGCTGTTCTCGTCCGCGAGCACGCCGAGCGTGGAGCGGCTGTCATTGGCGCCGGGCTTGACCAATTGCTCCGGCTTTCCGCCCGGCGCGAGCTTGGTGACGCCGCCATTGTTGAAGCTTCCCACATAAAGCGTTCCGTCGCTGGTCGACGTCACGCTCTCCGGAAAGCTCTTGTCGGGCACGCTGACCGGCGCCTGCGAATGCGCCGCGCCGGTCAGCATGACGACCGACAACAGCGCGACACCGGCGACCAAACGCTTCGAAACTCCCTGCACTGGTTTTTTCATGAATTATTTCCCCCTGGGTCAGGCTGCGCGGGCCGGAGGCCCGGCAGCGTCAAGTTCGGCAACTTCTTCATCAGTGAAGACCCGGCTGCGCGTCAGGAACCTGACGCCCTCCGGAGCTTCGGCGGAAAACCCGGAGCCGCGCCCCGGGACGACATCGATGATGAGCTGGGTGTGCCGCCAATATTCGAACTGCGCCGCGCCGATATAGAACTCGCAGCCTGCGATCTTGCCGAGCCGCACGTCCTGCGGGCCGACCCGGAAGTCGCCCACCGGATAACACATCGGCGCCGAACCGTCGCAGCAGCCGCCCGACTGATGAAACATCAGCGCGCCGTGTTGCGCCTTGAGGCGCTCGACGATCTCCGCCGCCTTGTCGGTGATTTCGACCCTGTTGACCATGTCCCGGCTCCGCCCAGCAAGCACCACGGGCGCGGGCTGGCCCCGCGCCCGCGAGACCATTGCACCTTAGAAGAATCCGAGCGCCTTGGTCGAATAGCTGACCAGGATGTTCTTGGTCTGCTGGTAGTGGTCGAGCATCATCTTGTGGTTCTCGCGCCCGATGCCCGATTGCTTGTAGCCGCCGAACGCCGCATGCGCGGGATAGGCGTGGTAGCAATTGGTCCAGACCCGGCCGGCCTGGATGGCGCGGCCGAAGCGGTAGGCGCGGTTGCCGTCACGGGTCCAGACGCCGGCGCCGAGGCCGTACAACGTATCATTGGCGATCGCGAGCGCATCGTCCTCATTCTTGAATTTCGCGACCGAGACGACGGGCCCGAAAATCTCCTCCTGGAAGACGCGCATCTTGTTGTTGCCCTCGAAGATCGTGGGCTCGACATAGTAGCCTTCGGCCAGCTCGCCATCGAGCCTCGCACGCTTGCCGCCGGTCAAAACCCTGGCGCCTTCCTGCTTGCCGATGTCGAGATAGGACAGGATCTTCTCGAGCTGGTCGTTCGAGGCCTGGGCGCCGATCATGGTCTCGGGATCGAGCGGATGGCCCTGCTTGATCTTCCTGGTGCGGGCGACCGCCCTCTCCATGAACTTGTCGTAGATCGTCTCCTGCACCAGCACGCGGCTCGGACAGGTGCAGACCTCGCCCTGGTTCAGCGCGAACATGGCAAAGCCTTCCAGCGCCTTGTCGAGGAAGTCGTCGTCTTGCGCGGCCACGTCGGCGAAGAAGATGTTCGGCGACTTGCCGCCGAGCTCGCGCGTGACCGGAATGATGTTGTCGGAGGCATATTGCATGATCATGCGCCCCGTCGTGGTCTCACCGGTGAAGGCGATCTTGGCGATGCGCTTGTTCTGCGCCAGCGGCTTGCCCGCCTCGATGCCGAAACCGTTGACGACATTGACGACGCCGGGCGGCAGGATGTCGGCGATCAGCTCCATGACGACGAGGATGCCGAGCGGCGTTTGTTCGGCCGGCTTCAGCACGACGCAATTGCCGGCGGCGAGTGCCGGCGCGAGCTTCCAGGTCGCCATCAGGATCGGGAAGTTCCAGGGTATGATCTGGCCGACGACGCCGAGCGGCTCATGGAAGTGATAGGCGACCGTGTCATGGTCGATCTCGGAGATGCCGCCTTCCTGGGCGCGCACGACGCTGGCGAAATAACGCCAGTGATCGACCACCAGCGGCATGTCGGCATGCGTGGTTTCCCGGATCGGCTTGCCGTTGTCGAGCGTCTCGACCAGCGCCAGCAGCTCCAGATTGGCCTCGATCTTGTCGGCGACCTTGTTGAGGATGCGGGAACGCTCCTGCACCGAGGTGCGGCCCCAGGCGTCCTTCGCCTTGTGGGCGGCGTCCAGCGCCAACTCGATATCGCCGGCAGTCGAGCGTGGAACCTGGCAGAGCCGTTTGCCCGTGATCGGGCTCGGATTGTCGAAATATTTTCCTTCCACCGGTGCCACCCACTTGCCGCCGATGAAATTGTCATAGCGATCGCGGATCAGAACCTGCTTGGAGACCTGGTCCAAAGCCTGCTGGTACATGCATTCCTCCCATTGTGACGGCGCCCGTTCGGCGTCTCGTTTGGCTTGATTCTGCTCGGGTCTTATTCCGGCGCGTCGGCTCTCTCCCTGATCTCCGTGATCTCCCTACAATCGGGTCATGCGATGAGCTGGCAGGAACAGCGGACACGGACTCGCGACATACTCGGATGGCTCCCGGGCGAACCGGCAGCCAGTCTGCTCCCGCCTTTGGCTCGGCGTCAACGTTATATTCGCTGGAATATTTCGCATTCGTGTCCAGAAGAAGGCTGGAGGCGAGCGCCGCGTGGATTTCAGGATGGCGAAAATGCCGCAGATTTGATTGCCGCGGGCGGCGCCATCGCCGCCGGGTGCGGCGTATCCTCGCATGATCAATGCACGTCTGGTCGCCACTTGGAGGGACCGTCATGGCAAACGCCGCAAGCTCGATCGGAGCACGGAACAAGGCGCTGCTGCGCGATCGTTGCTGGTCGCGGGTCGCGCCGGCCGAGCCATAGCATCCGGATGAAGCTTTTCATGTTCTATGTCGGCGGCGACTGCGGCAACGCCAATGTCGAACTGCATGACGTCCGCTTCTCGATCGGTAAGACGCCCGAGGATTGCTTCGACGATCTGCGCCGGCAATGGTGGGGCGAGCCGAAGAGCCTGCACCTGGATTGCTGGGGCGCCGTCGAGCAGGCGGACGGCTACGACATCGAGCTGTCGACAGCGCCGCCGGCGGACGGCCAGCATAAATTGTTTTTCGTCAATCTCGGCGGCTACGATCCGTCCGAATTCGGCGAGTTGCACCGGAATGTCCTGATCGTTGCCGCCGATGACGCGGCTGCCAAGGCAAAGGCCAAGGCGCAGATCGATCACTGGCACAAGCCGCACCGGGACCGCCTGTTCGAGATCGAAAAGACGTTCGACATCACCGATGCCATGCGGCGCTACGGCGTTTACCTGGTGCTGTCGCCGGCTGCCGGCGAGAGGCCGTTTCGCTTCCAGTGCGACTATCGGCCGATCGGCTCGTGACTGTGGCGCCGCCTTCGGCGACACTGGAGCGAATTGGCCTTCTCGATCGCCTCGTCCAGGGTGCGCTTAGCGATGGCGCCTCAAATCATTTCCGCTGGCGTTTGGCGCCATGCGCATGGCCATGCCCGGCTCCGATCCCTGCGCGCGACTCGATCGGCATCATCACGACATGGCCATGGCGCACGCCGCGCTCTGCAATGACGTGCTCGGCGAACGCCTTTACCTCGGAGCCGCGTCCCTTCAACACCGTGACTTCGAGGCAGCTGTCGTGATCGATGTGGACGTGCAGCGTGGCCTGCGCGAGGTCGTGGTGCTCGTGATAGTCGTTGGTCAGTCGCTTCGGCAATTCGCGCGCGGCATGGTCATAGACATAGCTCAGCGTGGCAATGCAATGGCGGTTCGCCGACGCATCGCCGCCCGAATGTTCGAGGCCGGAGCGCAGCAGATCGCGAAACGCTTCCGAGCGACTGGCATAGCCGCGCCTTTCGATGAAACCGTCCACCTCGGCCAGGAGGCTGTCGTCGATCGTGATCGTCAGGCGCTGCATACGTCTCCTCCGGGCGTCAGTCGGCTACGGCGTGGGTATGATCTACATCATGCTCGCGGGCGCGTTGCGATTCCTACCATTCGACGGCCGGGCCTTCGACGGAATAACGCCTTGCGGGCCGCGATCGGCCAATGCCGCTGCTGGCGCCGATGGACGGCTATCCCAGGCGGAGCGGATCACCTCCGGCGAGTTCTGAATGTTGCGGTAAATCGGTAATTCCCGTCGGGTTTCCCTCGCCACCGCTCCGCGAAACTGGCACGGTTGTTGCTCGGTTTTGGTACCGATCGGGGGGACGAAGATGGCAACCATCACCACCACCGCGGCGCCGGCGGCGCGAAAGCCGCTCTACGCGTCGCTGTTCGTGCAGGTCCTGGCCGGCCTGATCCTCGGAATCGTGCTCGGCGTGACTGTGCCCGATTTCGCCATCAGCCTGAAGATTTTGAGCGATGCCTTCCTCAAGCTGATCTCGATGATCGTCGGCCCCATCGTGTTCTGCGTCGTGGTGCACGGCATCGCCGGGGCCGGCGACCTCAAGAAGGTCGGCCGCGTCGGCATCAAGGCGCTGGTCTATTTCGAGGCGATGACCACGGTCGCGCTCGTCGTCGGCCTGTTGCTCGCCTATCTGTTCGGCCCCGGCCACGGCATGAACATCGACCCCACGAAGCTCGACGGCCAGGCGCTCACCGCCTTTGCCGGCAATGCGAAGAAGCTGCAGGGCGAAGGCATCGGCGCCTTCCTGATGAACATCATCCCGACCACTTCCTTCGATGCGCTGGCCCGCAACGACGTGCTGCAGGTGCTGTTCTTCGCCATCCTGTTCGGCGTCGGGCTTGCGCTGGTCGGCGGCGAAAAAGGCGAGAAGATTACCTCGCTGATCGACGCCGCCGCAACGGTCCTGTTCCGCGTCATGGGCCTGATCGTGCGCGTCGCGCCGATCGGGGTGTTGGGAGCGGTTGGTTACACCGTCGGCAAATATGGCGTCGG
>JAFAUV010000267.1 GCA_019243075.1 Bradyrhizobium sp. | reverse complement strand
CGATTCCAGCGCGATGTCGTCGAGCTCTTCCCTGGTGACCTCGATGTAGGTGTCGGTGTCGACCTTGTAGCCCTTGACGATGTCCTCATTGGCCACTTCCTCGCCGGTGTCGGCGTCGACCTTGGAATATTTGATGCGGTGGCCGGTCTTGCGGTTGATCTGGTTGAACGAGACCTTTTCCGTGTCGGAGGTGGCGGGATACAGCGCGACCGGGCAGGTCACGAGCGACAGCCGCAGGAAGCCTTTCCAGTTGGCGCGGGGGGCCATTGGCAAACTCCGAATACGCTACAGGACAAGTTTTGAGGATAGCACTCGGTTGCTTAACCACAAGCGAAGTAGAGGCTTAATTCGCCAATGGCGTTAACCGTTGCCGGTTCGTACCCGAGTGTGCGGCGCAAAGCCGAGCGAGAAAGGGTACCAGAACCGGAACATCGCTTAGCGCAAGGCGTTGGCTTCCATGTCCGGCTGCCGCGAGGGCTCGCGGAGTTGATGCGTCACAGCCAGCCAACGAGGTCACCATGGCGACGACGAGAGAACAGGACCGCAACCGCATTGTCGAAACTCCGACCCAGGCGCGTCAGGCCGAGCCGGGCCCATCGGTGCTCGCGCTGCTCGCCGCTTCCACCGGGCTCGCCGTCTTGATCCTGGCCGTGGTCTGGTTTGTGTTCTTCCGCACCTAGCGTCCGCACCTGGAAAAGGCGCGCGTCACGTCCAAAATTGCGGCCCGGATAGCGCGCCGCTTTAAGGTCTTCCAACGCGACCGATTAGCCGCTAAATCGACGCTGTCGAGCGTTCCGGCGCAGCCCCTGTCAAAGCCTGATCGAAGCACCGAAAACCCTTTGTGAACAAAAAGTAACATGGCGTTATTTAATCTGTTCATGAGCGGTTCACGCCTGCCGGGTTCATCTTGATGGCGCAATTGGTGCAGTTCAGCTTTGGAGGCAACGGTGCGTTTGCTCGTCGTTGAGGACGATCCGGATCTCAATCGCCAGCTTACGACGGCGCTGAGCGATGCCGGATATGTGGTCGATCGGGCGTTCGACGGCGAGGAGGGGCACTATCTGGGCGACAGCGAGCCCTACGATGCCGTGGTGCTGGATATCGGCCTGCCGAAGATGGACGGCATCTCCGTGCTGGAAGCCTGGCGCCGCAACAAGCGCGTGATGCCGGTCTTGATCCTCACCGCGCGCGATCGCTGGAGCGACAAGGTGCAGGGCTTCGACGCTGGCGCCGACGACTACGTCGCAAAGCCGTTCCATCTCGAAGAAGTGCTGGCGCGGATCCGCGCCTTGCTGCGCCGCTCGGCCGGCCACGCCCAGTCCGAGCTCACCTGCGGCCCGGTGTCGCTCGACACCCGCACTGGCAAGGTCAGCGTCGCCGGCAACCCCGTGAAGATGACCTCGCACGAGTACCGGCTGCTCGCCTATCTCATGCATCACACCGGCCGCGTGGTGTCGCGCACGGAGCTGGTCGAGCATCTCTACGACCAGGACTTCGACCGCGACTCCAACACCATCGAGGTGTTCGTCGGCCGCATCCGCAAGAAGCTGGATGTCGACATCATCCAGACCGTCCGCGGCCTCGGATATTTGCTGACGCCGCCCCCTGCGGGAGCATAAACTAGCGGGCATGCGCCGCAACTCGCTTGCCGTCAGGCTGTTCTTCTCCGCATCAGCCTGGGTGCTGGTGATCCTGGTCATCACCGGCTTCGTGCTGTCCTCGGTCTACAAGAACGCCACCGAGCGCGCCTTCGACCGCAGGCTCAACCTCTATCTGCGCACCCTGATCGCCGAGGTCGCAACCCCGGACGAGCCGCCCGACCGGCAGTTCCAGTCGCTCGGCGAGCCCTTGTTCGAGCTGCCGCTGTCCGGCTGGTACTGGCAGATCACCCGCACCGATTCCGAGAAAGCCGACCTGCGCGCCTCGCGCTCGCTGTGGGACAAGAAACTGCCGAAGCTGGAAGACCGCGGCATCGAGCTTTCCGCCGCCGGCGTGCGCGTCGGCTATGTCGAGGGTCCGGAAGGCCAGAACCTGCGCATGGTGGAGCGGCCGGTCGACCTCGGCGCCGATGGCAAATTCCTGGTCGGCGTCGCCGGCGATGCCTCGGAAATCTTCGACGAGACGCGCAGCTTCGACTATTATCTCGGCGGCACGTTCACGGCGCTCGGCATCGTGCTGTTGCTGACCACCATCTTCCAGGTCCGCTTCGGCCTTGCGCCGCTCAAGCGCATCTCGGAATCGATCGCCGATATCCGCTCCGGCCGCGCCGAACGGCTGGAGGGCGAGTTTCCCGTCGAGATCGCGCCGCTCGCCCGCGAGACCAACGCGCTGATCGACGCCAATCGCGAGATCGTCGAGCGCGCGCGCACCCATGTTGGCAATCTCGCGCATGCGATCAAGACGCCGCTGTCGGTGATCGTGAACGAGGCCGGCGCCCATGGCGCCGATCCGTTCGCCCACAAGGTCATGGAGCAGGCCGATGTGATGCGCGACCAGGTCGCCCATCATCTGGAACGCGCGCGCATTGCCGCACGCCTCACCATCGTCGGCACCGTGACCGAGGTCGCGCCCGCGCTCGAGGCTCTGCAGCGGACCATGGAAAAGATCCATCGCGACCGCGGCATCGTCATCGAAATCAAGGCCGACCCGAAGGCAAAATTCCGCGGCGAGCGGCAGGATCTGGAGGAAATGGCCGGCAATCTCGTCGACAACGCCTGCAAATGGGCGTCATCGCGCGTCTTCGTCGATGCGCTGGTGGAGCGGCCGACGGAGCCCGGCGCAAGCCCGACGCTGCGCATCCTCGTCGACGATGACGGGCAGGGACTGTCGGCCGCCGAGCGCGCGCAAGTGTCGCGCCGCGGCCAGCGGCTCGATGAATCCAAGCCGGGTTCGGGCCTCGGGCTATCGATCGTCACCGATCTCGCCGCGCTTTACGGCGGCAGCCTTGCGCTCGGCAGTGCACCGATCGGGGGTTTGCGGGCGGAATTGGTGCTTCCCGGTATTTAACCGGCCTCAACCACGACGCACATTTCCCAATTACTAAAGGACTTCTTAACGCCGCGGCCGCTATCCTGACCGCCGGAGGCATCCTGATGCCGTTCCCGCCACTGAAATCCGCATCATCGCGCGCATGGGCCAGACATCGACCGAGCGGCTGAGGGAGTATCTCGGGCAGCTTCCGCCGCAATCGCAGGCGCTGCTGATGCGGGAATTCGAGCGCGCCATCGAACGAGGCAAGGACACCGCGGTCGCCACCCTCGTGCTGGAGCAGTTACGCAAGGTCGCGCGCAAAACCGAGGACAAGACGGCCGACGAGACCGAGGACGGGCCGAAGCCGCGCATCGAGGATGTGGCGCGGCATTTGTTCCGGCCGCTCGAACCGTTCCTGGTCGACGGCAATGTTCCGATGCGCCCAGGGCAGATCCGCCGCTCCTCGATCCTGCCGGTGTGGCAGTGGCTGATCCGCGACGGCGCGCCCGACCAGATCTATGAGTTCGAGAAGCTGTTGGGCGCCATGCCAGATGAGCGTGAGCCGCCGGAAGCCGCGCTGCGCAAGCTGCAGCTCGCCGTGGCGGAGGCGATTTTTCAGGTCACCTCGCCGACCGGCGGCGGCAACCAGCGCGCGCTCGCCCGCATCGGCGCGCCCAATGTGATCGAGGACCTGCTGCCGATCGGTTCGGTGCTGCAGGCCCGCGAGGCGATCGATACGCTGGCCGGCCGGCTGCCGATGTCGCTGCGCGTGTTCGGGGATTCGCAGGTGGCCTCGACCTGCGAGGCGCTGAACATCCCGACCTTGCAGAGCCCGCAGCTGCTGCCGTTCGCGTTGTCGCTTCTGGTGCAGCGCCTGGCATCGCCCTGGCAGGTCATCCGCATGGCCATCCGCATGGCAGCGTCCGACGATGAAGTGCGCGTCGCCGCCACGCCCTATGGCATGGCAGTGACCATCGCCCTGCACGACCTGTTTTGCCTCGCCCTCACGCTGCGGACCGATATCAGGCGCGGCAAGTTCGGCGCTGTTCCCGACAACCTCAAGGCGTTGCATGACGGGGTGCGGGGGCTGCGCACCGAGCTCGACCTGCGCCAGGATTCGACGTGGGGACGGCAGCTCGCCTCGATCCGCGCCGAAATCTCCAACACGCTGCAATCGGAAATCGACAGCGTGCCCGGCCGCGTCCGCCGCATCCTGCGCCAGCGCTCCGACAAGGATATTGTGGCCGGCGCCAGGATCGACTCGACCGAGGTCGACGACGCCGCCGCTCTGATCGGGTTCGTCGCGGTTTGCCGCACCTATGCAAGCGAGCTTGCGATCAACGAGGTGACGCTTCGGACCTATTCCGATCTGCAGCAATATGTCGAGAAGGCGACGGAAGCGCTGGTTCAGTCGCTGCGCGCCGGCGATGTCAGGGCGCGGGCGTACCGCCAGGCGCAGGCCAATGCCGCCATCCGCTTCTGCGAGGTGCTGTTTGGGCGCGAATATGCCTCGCTGATGAGCCGGGCCGTCGACAATGCGCTCACCGTCGAGCACAAGCCGTCGCGCGCAAGCTAGAACAAAAGTCGAATTTTGCCGATTCAATTTCCGGTTGACGGCGGGTCAGGCGGCCACGTACCGTCGTGGGCGTGAATCCCGTTGTGAATTGCCTGCCTGCCGCATGAAATCAGCCATCAATTTCGTTGAACTCGATAACCGAGTTATCTCCGCGACATACCGCAACCTGATGATCAAGGCGAAAGTCCTGCTGGTCGACAAGGCGAGCGGCACCCCGCTGGCCGAGCCCGTCACCACCATCACCTCGACCATGCCGAATGGCAGCTTGCGGATCAGGCTTCCGAAGGCGTTTCCGCCCGGCGTTTATTTCCTCCAGGCGCGCAACGCGCATGGCCAGGACGTGGCCCGCAGCGCCGAATTCAGTGTCGACTAACCATTTCCTGCATCTGGGTTTTCGGCCTTGCTCCCGATGGCGCGGAATTGACAATTGTCAATTGCCGCCCTCGTCGGCAGTAGTGTAAAGCGGCGTATCAAGAGAGCGCTGCAGGAACTTGGCCTGAAATGAATTTGTGGTTCGTGTTCGCGCTGATGACGGCGGCGGCGATGTTCGCCGTGTTGCTGCCGCTCGGCCTCAGCGGCGCGCGGCAGAGCGGCGGCAAGCCGACGCAAGCCAACGAGGCCCAACCCTACGAAGCCCAATCGCATGAAGCTATGGTCTACAAGGACCAGCTCGCCGAGATCGACCGCGACGTCGCCGCGGGCCTGATCGGAAGCGCGGAGGCGGAAGCGGCACGGATCGAGATCGGCCGAAGGCTGCTTTCGGTTGCCGACACCGCCTCCAATCCGCCGATGCGATCGAGCCCGCGCCTGCGCCGCGTCGCGGCCGCGCTGGCGCTGGTCGGACTGCCGCTGCTGGCGCTTGCGATCTACTTGCCGCTGGGCTCGCCCTGGCTTGCCGATTTCCCGCTGGCCCGCCGCGCCCGCACGGCCGATGCGACGCAGCCGCTGGCAAACCTGGTGGCGCAGGTCGAGCAGCACCTGGAGAAAAACCCGAGCGACGGCCGCGGCTGGAACGTGCTGGCGCCGGTGCTGCTGCGGCTTGGCCGCTATGACGATGCGGTACGCGCCTTCCGCAATTCGATCACCTATAATGGCGAGGATGCCTCGCGTCGGGCCGATCTCGGCGAGGCGATCGCCGCGGCGGCCGGCGGGGTGGTCACGGCGGATGCCAAAGCCGAGTTCGAGCGCGCGCTGGCGCTGGATGCGAACGAGGCCAAAGCAAGCTATTTCCTCGGCCTCGCGGCCGAGCAGGACGGCCGCAACGCCGACGCCGCCGCGATCTGGCGTGCGATGCTGGAAAGGGCGCCCGCGGACGCGCCATGGCGTACGGTCGTGCAGGCCGCCTTGGTGCGGGTCGGCGCGCCGGCGGCTCCGGCTTTGTCCGAACAGACCATGGCGGCGGCCAAGGACATGAAGGCCGGCGACCGCGAGGCCATGATCCGCGGCATGGTCGAGCGGCTGGCGACACGGTTGAAGGAGAACGGCAACGACGTCGAGGGCTGGTTGCGGCTGGTGCGCGCCTACATGGTGATGGGCGATCGCGACATGGCCAAGGGGGCCGAGAGCGAGGCCCGGCAAGCGCTCGGCGGCGATGCCGAACGGCTCAGGCAATTGAACGAGGGCCTGAAGAATCTCGGACTGGACGGATGAGAGTAAGCTCATGACGCGCAAGCAGCGTCGCCTGACCTTGATCGGATGCTCGCTCGCGGTGCTCGCCTTCGCCGCGGGCCTGGTGCTCTATGCGCTGCAGGACTCCATCGTATTCTTCTCGACCCCATCGATGGCGGCCGAGCAGCATATCGCGCCCGGCAAACGGTTCCGGCTCGGCGGACTGGTGCAGCCGGGCTCGCTGGTCTGCCGCGGTGACGGCGCGAGCTTCGAGGTCGCCGACGGCGGCGCCAAATTGCCGGTGAGCTACCACGGACTTCTCCCCGACCTGTTCCGCGAAGGGCAGGGCGTCGTCGCCGAAGGCGCGCTCGATGCCTCCGGCACGTTCCACGCGGAAACCGTGCTGGCCAAGCATGACGAGACCTACATGCCCAAGGACGTTGCCGACGCCTTGAAGAAGCAGGGCCATTGGAAGGATGACTATGACTCCAAGCTGGCCGCGGGCATCAGCGGCAAGAGCTGTGCGCATGGAGATGGTTAGGTGATCGCGGAAGCCGGACATTATGCCCTGGTGCTCGCGCTTGCGCTGGCGCTGATCCAGTCCATCGTGCCGATGCTGGGGGCGCGCTGGGGCGATCCAGCGCTGATGAACGTGGCGCGCTCGACGGCGCTCGCGCAATTGCTGTTCGTCGCCGCGTCTTTTGCCGCGCTCGTCACCTTGCACGTCACCTCCGATTTCTCCGTGGCCAATGTGTTCGAGAATTCGAATTCGCAGCAACCGATGATCTACAAGATCACCGGCGTCTGGGGCAATCACGAGGGCTCGATGCTGCTCTGGGTCCTGATCCTGGCGCTGTTTGGCGGCCTGGTCGCGGCCTTCGGCAACAACCTGCCGCTGTCGCTGCGCGCCAATGTGCTGGGCGTGCAGGCCTGGATCGCCGGCGCCTTCTATCTCTTCATCCTCATCACCTCGAATCCGTTCCTGCGCATTCAAAATCCGCCGATCGACGGCCGCGGCCTCAATCCGGTGCTGCAGGACATCGGTCTCGCCGTGCATCCGCCGATGCTCTATCTCGGCTATGTCGGCTTCTCGATCTCGTTCTCGTTTGCGATCGCGGCGCTGATCGAGGGCCGGATCGACCCGGCCTGGGCGCGCTGGGTGCGGCCATGGACGCTGATGGCCTGGATTTTCCTCACCCTGGGCATCGCGATGGGGTCCTACTGGGCCTATTACGAATTGGGCTGGGGCGGCTGGTGGTTCTGGGATCCGGTCGAGAATGCGTCGCTGATGCCATGGCTTGCCGGCACCGCGCTGTTGCATTCCGCGCTGGTGATGGAGAAGCGCAATGCGCTCAAGGTCTGGACCATCCTGCTCTCGATCCTGACCTTCTCGCTGTCGCTGCTCGGCACTTTCCTGGTGCGCTCGGGCGTGCTGACCTCGGTGCACGCCTTTGCCAACGATCCGACGCGGGGCGTGTTCATCCTCCTCATCCTCTGCGTCTTCATCGGCGGCAGCCTGTCGCTGTTCGCCGGCCGCGCCTCATCGCTGAAGCAGGGCGGCCTGTTCGCGCCGATCTCGCGCGAGGGCGCGCTGGTCCTGAACAATCTCTTCCTCACCACCGCCTGCGCCACCGTGTTCATCGGCACGCTCTATCCGCTGGCGCTGGAAGTGCTGACCGGCGACAAGATTTCCGTGGGCGCGCCGTTCTTCAATCTCACCTTCGGTCCCTTGTTCGTGCCGCTGATGGTCGCGGTCCCTTTCGGGCCGATGCTGGCCTGGAAGCGCGGCGATCTCTATGGCGCGGCGCAGCGGCTGATGGCCGCCGGCGTCGCGGCGCTGATCGCGGTTGCGGTCGCCTGGGCCTGGGCACGCGGCGGCAGCGCGTTGGCGCCGCTCGCGATCGGGCTTGCGATCTTCATCGTCGCAGGCGCCGTGAGCGATCTCGTCGAGCGCATCGGTCTTCTCAACAATCCCGTTGCAATCTCGTTGCGCCGCGCCCGCGGCTTGCCGCGCTCGATCTGGGGTACGGCCTTCGCCCATGCCGGCATCGGTGTCGCGCTGATCGGCATTGTCTGCGAAACCACCTGGAACTCCGAGTTCATCGGAACCATGAAGCCGGACGATGTCATCAGGCTCGCTGGATATGAATTGAAGCTCGATGGATTGTCGCAGCAGCTGGGGCCGAATTATAGGGAGTTGGTGGCGAGCTTCACCGTCAGCAGCGGCGGCGAGCGGCTTGCGGCGATGACGCCTTCGAAGCGCAATTTCACCGCGCGCGGCGCCTCGACCACGGAGGCCGCGCTGCTGTCGCGCGGTGTCAGCCAGCTCTACATCTCGCTCGGCGATCCGACGCCCGATGGCGCCATCACCGTGCGCATCTATCACAAGCCGCTGGTGCTCCTGATCTGGTTCGGACCGGTGCTGATGGCGTGGGGCGGCCTGCTCTCGCTGTCCGATCGAAGGCTGCGCGTCGGCGCGCCCAAACCGGCCAAGGCGCTGCGCGGCGGCCTGCAGGCTGCGGAGTAGGGGATGAAGCGGTTCCTCGCGGTCGCATGCTTTCTTGCCGCGCTCGGGCTTGCTGCCGCGCATGCGGTGCTGCCCGACGAGGTCATGGCCGACCCGGCCAAGGAGCTGCGTGCGCGGAACCTGTCCCGCGAGCTGCGCTGCATGGTGTGCCAGAACCAGTCGATCGACGATTCCGAGGCGCCCTTGGCGCGTGACCTTCGTCTCCTGGTGCGCGAGCGCATCGCGGCTGGCGATCGCGATGAGGAGGTGATCGATTTCCTGGTGGCGCGCTACGGCGAGTTCGTCCTGCTCAAGCCGAGATTCGAGCGCCAGACCCTGCTGCTGTGGCTGGTGCCGCCGCTGCTGCTGATCGGCGGCGGGTTCGCCGTGTGGCGCCGAACCCGACGGCTTGGGACAGACGAATCGGAAGCCGGCAACCGCCCTCTGACCGCCGACGAGGAAGCGCGCCTGTCGGCCCTGATGGCAGGCGAAACCGCACCCGAACAGCCGCCATCGGGCAGGCCAGCTGCGAGCCGCATTTCGGCCTCCTAGCGGCTTCCAGCGGACCGGAGATTCTCTTGTAAGGGCAATCAGTTAGCCCCCTGCGATAAACTGCCGCATTCAAAGCGGGCTTCATTACCAAACTTTAACTGCGCCGCCAGCACGCCGTAAGGGTTCTCACCTCATGTTCGCTGTGAACGGTGTGCGCCCCCGTAATCAATTTCTTGGCTCTTTGGAGATCGCTTGATGACCGAACGTCCGACCGACCTTTCGTCGTTCCCATCCTATCGGCAACCGCGCTCGCTGTTGTCCGCCCGCAAATTCGCCCTGATGGCCTCCGTCATCGGTGGCCTTGGCGTCGCCCTCTATGGTTTCGGCCCTTCCACTGGCCCCGTGAACGTTTTCTCGACCCCCGCCCATGCGCAGGTCGCCAATGAGGTGAAGAAGGTCCAGCAGCCGGTTGGCTTTGCCGACATTGTCGAACGCGTGAAGCCGTCGGTGATCTCGGTGAAGGTCAACATCAACGAGAAGGTCGCCAAAAGCGACGACAACGACGACGATTCTCCGTTCCAGCCGGGCTCGCCGATGGAGCGCTTCTTCCGCCGCTTCGGCGGTCCGGATGGCTTGCCGCCCGGTCTGCGCGGCGGCCGCGGCGGCAACCATGTGATCATGGGCCAGGGCTCCGGCTTCTTCATTTCGGCCGACGGTTATGCCGTCACCAACAACCACGTCGTCGACGGCGCCAGCAAGGTCGAGGTGACGACCGATGACGGCAAGAGCTACAGCGCCAAGGTGATCGGCACCGACGCGCGCACCGACCTCGCGCTGATCAAGGTCGAGGGCGGCTCGAACTTCCCGTTCGCCAAGCTGTCGGACGGCAAGCCGCGCATCGGTGACTGGGTGCTCGCGGTCGGCAACCCGTTCGGCCTTGGCGGCACGGTGACCGCCGGCATCGTCTCGGCCATGGGCCGCGACATCGGCAATGGTCCCTATGACGACTTCATCCAGATCGACGCGCCCGTCAACAAGGGCAATTCGGGCGGACCGGCGTTCTCGACCGACGGCGACGTCGTCGGCGTCAACACCGCGATCTATTCGCCGTCCGGCGGCAGCGTCGGCATCGCGTTCTCGATCCCCGCCTCGACCGTCAAGAACGTCGTCGCCCAGCTCAAGGACAAGGGCTCGGTCAGCCGCGGCTGGATTGGCGTCCAGATCCAGCCGGTGACGCCGGAGATCGCCGACAGCCTCGGCCTGAAGAAGGCGGAAGGCGCGCTGGTCGCCGAACCCCAGGCCAACGGTCCGGCAGCCAAGGCCGGCATTGAGTCCGGCGACGTGATCACCGCCGTCAATGGCGAGAGCGTCAAGGATGCGCGCGAGCTCGCCCGCACCATCGGCGGCATCGCCCCGGGCACCGCGGTCAAGCTCGACGTCATGCACAAGGGCCAGGACAAGGTCGTCAACCTGACGCTCGGCACCTTGCCGAACTCGGTCGAGGCCAAGGCAGACAATGACAACGGTGACGACAACGGCAACGCCACCCGCGGCACCGACGTGCCGAAGCTCGGCCTCACGGTGGCGCCCGCCAACAGCGTGGCCGGTGCCGGCAAGGAAGGCGTCGTCGTCACCGAAGTCGACCCGAAGAGTGCGGCCGCCGACCGCGGCTTCAAGGAAGGCGACGTCATTCTCGAGGTGGCCGGCAAGACCGTCGCCAGCGCCAACGACGTGCGCGAGGCGATTACGGCGGCCAAGAACGACAACAAGAACGTCGTCCTGATGCGCGTGAAGAGCGGCGGCCAGTCGCGCTTCGTCGCGGTGCCGCTGGCTAAGGGCTAAAGCATGGTCCGGAACGACAAGATCATGTCCCGCTAAGAGGCTTCACGAGATGGAGGGTGTCGCCGGCATCAGTCGCCCCCGCCGACGGCTCTTTCCGGGGAGCGGGCTACAAGCCCGCTCCCTCCGGCTACCTTCCGGTGGATATCGCCCCCCTCCGTCGGAAGGTTCTAAGGGCGGTGAGGTCCCCCAGCTTCACCGCCCGCTTTTTCGATTAACCCGACGGCGTTCGGTCGCCTTGCATCAAAGCGCCGACTTCGCCATGTTGATGGAAAGTCGACGCCCGTGACCGCAACCGCTCCTGTCATCGCTCCGCAAATGCGCATCCTGATCATCGAAGACGACCGCGAGTCCGCCGATTATCTGGTGAAGGCGTTCCGCGAGGTCGGCTATGTCGCCGATCTCGCCGGCGACGGCGAGGAGGGGCTGTCGCTCGCCGAGAGCGGCGACTATGACGTGCTGGTGGTCGACCGCATGCTGCCGAAGCACGACGGGCTGTCCTTGATCGGCGCGCTGCGCGACAAGGGCAGCCGCACGCCGGTGCTGATCCTGTCCGCGCTCGGGCAGGTCGATGACCGCATCAAGGGCCTGCGCGCCGGCGGCGACGACTATCTGCCGAAACCCTATTCGTTCGCCGAGCTCCTGGCCCGCGTCGAGGTGCTGTCGCGCCGCAATGTCGGCCCGGCCGAGGAGACCACCTACCGCGTCGGCGATCTCGAGCTCGACCGGCTCTCCCATCGCGTTGCCCGCGGCAAGGATGAACTGACCCTGCAGCCGCGCGAATTCCGCCTTCTTGAATATTTGATGAAGCATGCCGGGCAGGTGGTGACCCGCACGATGCTCCTGGAAAACGTCTGGGACTATCATTTCGATCCCCAGACCAATGTCATCGACGTGCATATTTCGCGGCTGCGCTCGAAGATCGACAAGGGTTTCGAGCGGCCGCTGCTGCACACCATTCGCGGCGCGGGGTACATGATTCGTGACGGCATTCGGTAAGCTGATCCGAACCACGGCGTTCCGTCTGACGCTGGTCTATCTGTTTCTGTTCGCGCTTTTTGCGGCGTCGCTGCTTGGCTATTTCGCCTGGAATACGCGGCGCATGATCACCGAGCAGATCACCACGACGGTGAGTGCCGAGGTCAGTGAGATCTCCGAGATTTACACCCGCCGCGGGCTGCGCGGCCTGTTCTTCACGATTGAAAACCGTG
>JAFAUV010000113.1 GCA_019243075.1 Bradyrhizobium sp. | reverse complement strand
ACTAGCGCGGATCATTCTCATTTCCAGCCCCTATAGCGGAGTGACAGTCGATGGCTCGCGTCACCGTGGAAGATTGTATTGACAAGGTCGACAACCGGTTCGACCTGGTACTTTTGGCCGCACACCGCGCCCGCATGATCTCTTCGGGGTCGCAACTTACGATTGATCGGGATAATGACAAAAATCCGGTCGTTTCGCTACGCGAGATTGCGGAATCGACGATTTCGCCGGAAGATTTGCGAGAGGAGCTGGTCCATTCCCTGCAGAAATTCGTCGAGGTGGACGAGCCCGAGCCCGATACCGTGCCTTTGATCGGATCGGCGGGTGCCAGCGTCGATGCGGACGACACCGAAGTGGCGGTCGAACGCATGACCGAAGAGGAACTCCTGAAGGGGCTCGAAGGTCTGGCGCCGCCGGAAGAGCAGCCCGAAGAAGACGAATAGCGTTAAAGATAAATTCATTGAGCAAAGGCCCGAACCAGCGTTCGGGCCTTTGCTTTTGCTGCCCTTTTTGTGGTTACCTTGCGTTCTCTCGCTCCCGCGGACGTTTCGCGCCGAGGCGGTCTTCCGATTCTTTCGGACGGCGGCCGGATTGGCGTTTAGACTGACCGGCCAGCAGCGAGGCTTAGGCGGAAGGTACTGACTCGATGGCGGTTCGACGCCGGAGCCCACCCCAGATGCAGGCCGCGGCCGAACCGGTCGCCGTGGCCAATTCTGCGCCGGCGCGGCCGGCCAAGATGCCGCGGTCGCGGATGATGCGACAATATGACCTCGTCGAACGGGTCCGCTCCTACAATCCCAACACCAATGAAGACCTGCTGAACCGCGCCTATGTCTACGCCATGAAGGCGCATGGCTCGCAGATCCGCGCCTCCGGCGACCCCTATTTCTCGCATCCGCTCGAAGTCGCCGCGATTCTCACCGATCTCAAGCTCGACGATGCCACCATCGTCGCCGCGCTCCTGCACGACACCATCGAGGATACCGAGGCCACCAGAGCCGAGATCGACCAGATCTTTGGGCCGGAGATCGGCGCGCTGGTCGAAGGATTGACCAAGCTGAAGCGGCTCGAACTGGTGTCGCGGGAGGCCAAGCAGGCCGAAAACCTGAGAAAGCTTCTGCTGGCGATTTCCGACGACGTTCGCGTCCTCTTGGTCAAGCTCGCCGACCGCCTGCACAACATGCGCACGCTGGAATTCGTGCCCGAAGCCTCCCGCCAGCGCATCGCCGAAGAGACGCTCGATATCTATGCGCCACTTGCGGGGCGCATGGGTATGCAGGAAATGCGCGAGGAGCTCGAGGATCTGTCCTTCCGCACCCTCGATCCGGAAGCCCATGGCGTGGTGAAGCACCGGCTCGAGGCGCTCGCCGAGCGCAATCGCAACCTGATCGGCGAGATCGAAAGCCAGCTCTCGAAGAACCTGCGCAAGAACGGGCTCACAGCCCAGGTCTATGGCCGGCGCAAGCAGCCATTCTCGATCTGGACCAAGATGGAGCGCAAATCGATCGGCTTCGAGCAGCTCTCCGACATCTTCGCCTTTCGCGTCATCATGCCCGATGTGGAATCCTGCTACCGCGCGCTCGGCGTCGTGCATACCACCTGGCCGGTGGTGCCCGGCCGCTTCAAGGACTACATCTCGACGCCCAAGCAGAACGATTATCGCTCGATCCACACCACCGTGATCGGCCCCGGCAATCAGCGCGTCGAATTGCAGATCCGCACCGAGGAGATGCACCAGATCGCCGAGTTCGGTATCGCCGCACACGCCTTCTACAAGGACGGCATCGGCTCGCCGACCGAGCTGTTGAAGCGCGAATCCAACGCCTTTGCCTGGCTACGCCGCACCGTCGGCATTCTGTCGGAAAGCGCCAACCCGGAAGAGTTCCTGGAACACACCAAGCTCGAGCTGTTCCACGACCAGGTGTTCTGCTTCACGCCGAAGGGCAAGCTGATTGCGCTGCCGCGCCATGCCAATGTGATCGACTTCGCCTATGCCGTGCACACTGAACTCGGCAACAGCGCGGTCGGCTGCAAGATCAACGGCAAGTTCGCGCCGTTGTCGTCCGAGTTGCAGAACGGCGACGAAGTCGAGGTCTTGACCTCGGATGCGCAATCGGCGCCGCCCTCGGCCTGGGAATCGCTCGCGGTGACCGGTAAGGCACGGGCCGCGATCCGGCGCGCCACCCGCGCGGCCGTCCGCGACCAGTATGCGGGGCTTGGCCGGCGCATCGTCGAGCGCCTGTTCGACCGCGCCAAGATCGAATACGCCGACGACAAGCTGAAGGGCGCGCTGCCGCGGCTGGCTCGCGCCTCGATCGAGGACGTGATGGCCGCGGTCGGGCGCGGCGAGATGAAGGCCTCCGACGTCGCGCGCGCGATGTATCCGGACTACAAGGAAGAGCGCGTGGCGCGCTACGGCAAGAAGGGCCTTCCCGCCGTCAAGCTGAAGGCGCCGGCGGATCCGGCGCGCAGCCCGACGGCCATCCCGATCCGCGGCATCAATTCCGGCCTGCCGGTGAAGTTCGCCCCGAACGGCGGCGCGGTGCCGGGCGACCGCATCGTCGGTATCGTCACGCCCGGCGAGGGCATCACCATCTACCCGATCCAGTCGCCGGCGCTGAAGGACTTCGAGGAGGAACCGGAGCGCTGGCTCGACGTGCGCTGGGATGTCGATGAATCGACGCCGCAGCGCTTTCCGGCGCGCATCCTGATCGACAATGTCAACGAGCCCGGCAGCCTCGCCCAGGTCGCGACCGTGATCGCCGAGCATGACGGCAACATCGACAATATCAGCATGTCGCGCCGCTCGCCCGATTTCACCGAGCTCACCATCGATCTCGAGGTCTATGACCTCAAGCATCTCAGCGCCATCATCGCCCAGCTGCGCGCCAAGGCCGTTGTTGCCCGGGTCGAGCGCGTCAATGGATAGTCTGTCGATCCTCATGGTGGGGAGGCGCACCGCAGACAAGCTTGCGCAGTCTGCGTATACTCGACGGGGTCGCCGTCGCGAACCATGAGCCACAATCGGAGTCTCGTAGTCCGAGACGCGCTGACGCGCTCATCAAGGATGAGGTGAAGCTTTCCCGCCGCTCCCGCGAGTTCTCAGAATGTCCAACGCTCCTCCGCTTCGTCTTGGCGTCAATGTCGACCACGTCGCGACCCTGCGCAATGCCCGCGGCGGCCGCCGGCCCGATCCGGTGCGTGCCGCGCAGGTCGCGATCGAGGCCGGGGCCGACGGCATTACCGCGCATTTGCGCGAGGACCGTCGCCATATCCGCGACGAGGACATGGCGCGGCTGAAGGCGGAAATCTCCAAGCCGTTGAATTTCGAGATGGCGGCGACCGCGGACATGCTCCGGATTTCGCTGCTGACCAGGCCGCACGCGGTCTGCCTGGTGCCGGAGCGGCGCGAGGAATTGACCACCGAGGGCGGGCTCGATGTGGTCGGTCAGCACAATGTGCTGGCGCCCTTCATCGCCAAGCTGAACGACGCCGGCGTCCGGGTATCGCTGTTCATCGCCGCCGAGCCGCGCCAGATCGAGATGGCAGCGCAATTGCGCGCACCCGTCATCGAGATCCACACCGGCGCCTGGTGCGATGCGGTGGTCGAGGGCCACAAGGACAAGGCAGAGGCCGAATGGCAGCGCATCGTGGCCGGGGCGAAACTGGCGCGCTCGGCCAGTCTCGAGGTCCATGCCGGCCACGGCCTCGATTATGCGACCGCCGAGACCATTGCGGCGCTGCCCGATATCGTCGAGCTCAATATCGGCTATTACATGATCGGCGAAGCGATCTTCGTCGGCCTGAGCGAGACCGTCCGCACCATGCGGGCGGCCATGGATCGGGGCAGGGCGCGGGCGTAATCCATGATCATCGGCATCGGCAGCGACCTGATCGATATCCGCCGCGTCGCCAGGGTGATCGAGCGCCATGGCGAGCGCTTTCTCGAGCGCATCTTCACCGAGGCTGAGCGCGCCAAGGCGGAGCGCCGGGCCAAGAACGAGAAAATGGTGGTCGCGACCTATGCCAAGCGCTTCGCCGCCAAGGAGGCCTGTTCCAAGGCGCTCGGGACCGGAATCCGACGCGGGGTGTGGTGGCGCGACATGGGCGTAGTCAACCTGCCGGGCGGGCGGCCCAGCCTGCGGCTCACCGGTGGCGCGCTGGCTCGGCTCGAGGCCCTGACCCCCGAAGGGCTGGAGGCCCGGATCGACCTGACCATTACCGACGATTGGCCGCTGGCGCAGGCGTTTGTCATCATTTCTGCGGTCCCGACCGGAAAATCCTGAGGAGGCCGCCGGGCGGCTGCCACCAAAACAAAAAATTCGTTATATTTCAGGTGGTTGTGAAGTTTTGATGCGACGGTTTATTGCGCCTCTGCCAACAAACGTCTAAAACCGCCGCCAAACTCGGTCCAGCAAAGGCGAATCCCGGTTTGCGCCGGAATTTTCCTCCACTATCAGAATCAGAAGCGATTCACGAAACGGGCGAAGCGGTGGCCGCTCGCGAGCGGAAGCTAACTGCCGCCGCCCGGCCGCCCCGGCGCACCTTGGAATTGGGAAAAGAATTGGGAAAGCAATGAGCGTGACATCCCGGGAAAAAATCACCGCCTCTTCCGAAGGCTACCGCGTCGTCATCCACGCCCTCCTGATTGCGCTCGTGATCCGCACCTTCCTGTTCCAGCCCTTCAACATCCCATCCGGATCGATGAAGGCGACGCTGCTCGTCGGCGACTATCTGTTCGTGTCGAAATATTCCTACGGCTACAGCCCGTTCTCGATTCCCCTGACCCCGCCGCTGCCCGAGCTGTTTTCCGGGCGCATCTTCGGCTCCGAGCCCAATCGCGGCGATGTCGTGGTGTTCCGCCTGCCGAAGGACGATTCGACCGACTACATCAAGCGGGTGATCGGCCTGCCAGGCGACCGCATCCAGATGAAAGAGGGCCTGC
>JAFAUV010000049.1 GCA_019243075.1 Bradyrhizobium sp. | reverse complement strand
TGTTGAGCGGCACGCTTTTGCCGACCGAATAGGCGCTTATCTCGAGTTTAGAAGTATTGGGTACGACGTTCACAGCTCGATCTCCGTTCCGTCGGCAGGGATCTGCCAGCCCGCGCTCTCAGCCATCTTGCGCTCGACCGAGCCGTGCAGCAGCGCCGGGTTGGAATTATTGATATGCAGAAATATCCGTCTGTCGATAGCGACGTCGGCTAGACTTTCGATCGCCCCTTTCTTCCCGGACATCGCGATGTGGCCCATGCCCTGACCGGTCTTGCTGCCGAGGCCGGCGGCGATCAGCTCGTCGTCGCGCCACACCGTGCCGTCGAAGAACAGGAGCGGCGCGCCGTCGAGCCTGGCCTTCAATTCGTCGGAGACCTCGGCGCAGGCGGCGATGAAGTAGAAGTGCTTGCCGGTCGCCTTGTCGCGGATGCGAAGGCCGAGCGTGTCGCCTGCCGCGTCATTGCCGCCGGGATGGGCCTTGCCCTCGAGATACCACGCGCCCTTGCCGGCGACGGGGAAGGCCAGGATTTCGACGCCGGAAGGCGCGCCATCGGGCAATTCGGGCTCGAACGCCCGATCCGCCTCGATGGCGACGCGGGCGACATTCCTTTCGCCGAGCACATTGAAGATGCTGTTGGACTTAAGGATCGCCAGCACTTTCGCGTGCGCGTAGATCGCAAACGAGGAGCCCTCGCGCATGGACAACAGGCCGGCGACGGCGTCGATCTCGCCATTGGTCAGGATCACGCCCGCGATCGGGGAGTGCCGGAGCGCGCCTTTTTTCGGATGAAGCTGCGGGGTCTTGATCAGCTGCTGGCGCAGGTCGGGTGAGGCGTTCACCAGATACCAGTGCTCGCCGTCGGCGCTGAAGGCGATGGAAGCCTGCGTGCTTTGCAACTCCACCTGCTCGCCTCGCGCCATCAGGCACACCGGGCATCCGCAATTCCATTGCGGAACGCCGCCGCCGGCAGCCGCGCCCAGGACGACGACGCGAAGCATGATCCGTCTCCCGGCAATCTTTTTTTCAGCTCGACGAGCGAGAACTCTCCGACTGAGGACCCGATGCGTGAGAACTCGTGCGTCCAGATGCTACGAAGGTGGACTTCGGTCGGCACGCATCCCCTGGAGACGCGTCACGCCCGAATGTCCACCTGCGCTAAAAGCGTCGTACGTTGCAACCCGCCGCTTACTTGCGGGTGGCGCTCACATACATGTTGATTTCCATGCCGCACGGCACTTCGACGATCTTCGGTGCTTTCCAGGCCATTTGGGCTCTCCTTGGTTGGAAACGGGACGAGTCTTCCGCCCTCCCCTGTTAAATTATAGGCTGATGAAAAGTTCGCCAGTGAATTCTTTCGCGAGCAGACCTGCGCCGCTCTTATTGCGTTGCAGCAGGCATTCCGGCCAAAGCGTGGTGGGCGGGTTAAAGTACAGGCCTGTCAAGGGCTTCATTCCGTTGCGCCGGGAACAGGGTGGGCAGGGCACTATGGGCGGCGGCAAATACCGGATAAAGAACTTGTGAGCGTGGCTCGGCTTTCATTTCCGCCATGCCGGGCGCAATGGAATTCACATGCCGAGATATTTTTTCAACACCCGGATCGGCGACGAGCTGATCGACGATCCCGAGGGCGAGGAACTGCGCAATCCGGATCGCGCCTGGGAAGTCGCGCGCGCCATGATCCTCGAGCTGATCAAGACCGAGGGCGCCGACGGCGTGCTGCTCAATGCCGTGATCGAGGTGACCGATGATGCTGGCGAGATCGTGTTGGAGTTTCCGTTCGCCGAAGCCTTGATCGAGCTGCCTGACGCTTCCGTGACCAGGCACTGAAGGCAGGCGTCATTCCGTCCGATACGCCGGCGGTCCATCTCTATTCCACCCTGCTGGCTTTGCGCTGCACCCGACGCTAAAACCATCGGCGGTGAAACGGAGCTTCCATGCAAGACCTCTGGCGCCTGCCGGCGGCCGACCTCGCCGCCCTCGTCAAATCGAAGCAAGTTTCCGCCAAGGAAGCCGCAGCTTCCGCGCTGGCGCGGCTGGATGCCGTCAATCCGAAGCTCAACGCGGTGGTCGATCACAGGCCGGACGAGGTGCTGAAGCAGGCGGCCGAGGTCGACGCCAGGGTCGCGCGCGGCGAGGACCCCGGCATGCTGGCGGGCGTGCCGGTGACGGTGAAGGTCAATATCGATCAGAAGGGTTTTGCCAATACCAATGGCCTGAAGCTGCAGCGCGATGCGATCGCGACCGAGAACAGCCCGGTGATCGATAATTTCCGCAAAGCCGGTGCCGTCATTCTCGGCCGCACCAATTGCCCGGCGTTCTCCTACCGCTGGTTCACCACCAATCTGGTTCACGGCGACACCAAGAATCCGCGCGACCCCTCGATCACGCCCGGCGGCTCCTCGGGCGGCGCGGGCTCGGCGGTCGCCGCCGGCATCGGCCATATCGCCCATGGCACCGACATCGCGGGCTCGATCCGCTATCCCGCCTATGCCTGCGGCGTCCATGGCTTGCGGCCGACGCTCGGCCGCGTCGCCGCGTTCAATCCCGGCCTGCCGGAGCGCGGCATCGGCCCGCAGATCGAGGCGGTGTCCGGCCCGCTCGCGCGCACCATCAGGGATTTGCGCATCGCGCTGGCCGCGTTGAGCGCCAGGGACCCGCGCGATCCCTGGTGGGTGCCGGCGCCGCTGGAAGGGCCCCCGATGCCGAAGCGCGCGGCGCTCTGCCTCGATCCGGACGGCCTCGATCCCGTGCCCGAGGTGAAGGCCGCGGTCACCGACGCCGGCGAGCGGCTGAAGCGCGCCGGCTGGACGGTGGACGAAATTCCCGACACGCCACCGCTGCGCGAACCTGCGGATTGGAACAGGAAGCTCTGGATCGGCGACAATTACGAGGCGCAGCTTGCCGCCGCCGAGAAGGAAGGCGATCCCGGCGCGCTGGCCTGCCTCTACGGCAACCGCGCCAAGGTGACGCCGTTCGACCGGGCGGATTTCTCCAGGGCGCTGACGCGGCGCGCGACGCTGGCGCGCGAGTGGATAGTATTCCTGGAAAAATATCCGGTGCTGGTGATGCCGGTCTCCGGCGAATTGCCGTTCCCGGACCAGCTCGACCGCAAGGACGATGCCTCCTTTGCCCGGGTCTGGCACGCGCAGCTGACACAAATCGCCATTCCCTTCATGGGCCTGCCCGGGCTAACCGTGTCCACGGGCCTGCTCGGCAGGGTCCCGGTCGGCGTGCAGGTCGTAGCTGGCCGCTTTCGCGAAGACCTGTGCCTGTCGGCCGGCGAAGCCATCGAGGCCGGCGGTGTGCCGCCATCGCCGATCGATCCGGTGAGCTGACGAGGCATAGTATGCCGTGCGTTTACGACTTCATCGCCAAATCGCTGGGCGGCGAGGATATTCCGCTGCAGCGGTTTGAAGGTCGGGTGCTGCTGATCGTGAACACCGCGAGCAAATGCGGCTTCACCTCGCAATATCGGGGGTTGGAGGCGCTGCATCGCGAGCTTTCGCCGCGGGCCTTTGCCGTGCTCGGTTTTCCCTGTAACCAGTTCGGCGCGCAGGAGCCTGGCGACGCCAGGCAGATCGCCGAATTCTGCGAAAGCAAATATGACGTCAGCTTTCCCATGTTCGACAAGATCGACGTCAACGGCTCGACCGCGCATCCGCTCTACAGATATCTCAGGAACGAGAAGTCGGGCCTGCTCGGCTCGTCGATCAAATGGAATTTCACCAAATTCCTCGTCGACCGTTCGGGCAGGGTGGTCGCCCGCCGCGCGCCCACCGCGAGCCCGCAAGCATTGAAAAAGGAAATCGAGGCCCTGCTGTGAAGGAAAACAACGAAGCAACCGCCGACGCGCTGCCGGACCGGCTCTCCGTCGATCCCCGCAGTCCCTATTACAACGCGGACATCCTGGCGCGCGACGTCGGCATCCGCTTCAAGGGCGTCGAGAAGACCAATGTCGAGGAATATTGCGTCAGCGAAGGCTGGGTGCGCGTCACCGCCGGCAACGCCAGGGACCGCTACGGCAATCCGCTGACCATCAAGGTCCACGGCCCGGTCGAGCCGTATTTCAGAGACAAAAAATAACGCTCGACGTCGTCGTTGCGAGCGGCGGATCCGGGAGGAAGCGAGGCCCATGCACATGACCCGCGGTCAGTGGCTGGCAGGTTGCCTCGTCTTCGTCGCGGCGAGCGCATGCGCCGCCGTCTCCTCGCCCTGGGCCGAGCGCATCTTCTCACCACCGCCGGCGCCGGCAGCGGACACCGCCAATGCCGCGCGCGCCCGCACCTGCATCACGCTTTCCGGCAAGCGCTTCGAATGGAGTTTTCCGAACCCGCCGTTCGGCACCCTGAGCTGCTCGGATTGAACCAAGAAAAAGCCCGCCGGTGTCGGCGGGCACAAGGTTTAGGGAGGAGCGCTCGTCGATGAAAGCGCCCATGCAATTTCGCTGATTCGGTTGCGCCCGCGAAGATCGTATAAATACTGTCATGGGTGCTGCCGCTGATAGGTCGGCATGCGGGCAAGTGGGGCGGTCAGTGGGGAGTTTCATGAGTGTTTCCAGTATGTTTGCGCGCGCGGTCGCGTTTGTCGGGGCCGGCGCGCTGGCCTGGCGCAGGATGCAGGGTGTGCAGCCGAAACCGGCGTGGGGCAATGCGCCGGAAATTCCGGCCGCGAAACCGCAAGGCGCCCTCCCGACGCTCAAAATGCCGACGGCACGCGGATGGAGCGAGGGGCAGAAGCCGACAGCCGCACCCGGCCTCAAGGTCAACGCGTTTGCGAGCGGTCTCGATCATCCGCGCTGGATCAACGTGCTTCCCAATGGCGACGTGCTGATCGCCGAATCGACCCAGGTCGCAGGTCCCCCGCGCAGCGTGTTTCATTATGCCATGCAGGCAACGATGCGGCGTGCCAATGCGCTCGGCGTCAGCGCCAACCGCATCACGCGGTTGCGCGACAAGGACGGTGACGGCGTCGCCGAAATACGCGGCACCTTCATGGCAGGACTGAACCAGCCGTTCGGCATGGCGCTTGTGGGGGACACCTTCTATGTCGGCAACACCGACGGCGTCGCAGCCTTTCCCTACACCGCGGGCGCCGATCGCATCACCGCACCGGGCAGGAAACTCGTCACCTTCAAGCCGTCGGGGCATTGGACGCGCAGCCTGTTGCCCAGCGCCGACGGAACCAAGCTCTATGCCGGCGTCGGCTCGCTCACCAATATCGCCGATGACGGTTTCGAGGTCGAGCAAGGCCGCGCCTGCATCTACGAGCTCGATCTCGCGCATGGCACCAGCCGCATCTTTGCCAGTGGCCTGCGCAACGCCGTGGGCCTTGCATGGGAGCCGACGACGGGCGTGCTCTGGACCGTGGTCAACGAACGCGACGGCCTCGGCGACGAGACGCCGCCTGACTATCTGACCTCGGTGCGCGACGGCGGCTTCTACGGCTGGCCCTATTGCTATTGGGGACAGACCGTGGACGACCGCGTGCCGCAGGATCCGGCCATGGTCGCCAGAGCCATCACGCCGGACTACGCGCTCGGCGGCCACACCGCTTCGCTCGGCCTGTGCTGGATGCCTGCTGGCACGCTGCCGGGCTTTCCGGACGGCATGGTGATCGGCCAGCACGGCTCCTGGAACCGCTCGACGCTCTCTGGCTACAAGGTCGTGTTCGTGCCGTTCGAGAACGGCCGGCCGGCCGGTCCGGCGCGGGACATCCTGTCGGGCTTCCTCGCGCCGGATGAAAGGCAGTCGTATGGGCGGCCCGTAGGCGTCGCGCTCGGGCCCGACGGCTCGCTGCTGGTCGCCGACGATGTCGGAGATGTGATCTGGCGCGTGACGGGCGAGCGATAAGTCCGCCCGGTGGCCGACCGGCGTCAGTGCCTGATTTCGTCAAACACGACGATGGTGCCGGTTGCTTCCGGTTCATGCGGCGTCAGGCTCGTCAGCGTCGCATCGGTCCAGTCGGCGAGACTGAGAACCTCGCCGGACGGCGCTGCCGTCCCGGGCGCTTCGGCCGGCTCCAGCACCTTCAGCCCGCTCTGATCCAGAAAGAAGGTGTGGTCGCCAAACAGGCTGGTGAGTTGCGTCACCGCGGGATGCGTATCGGGAAGAACGTGCGCATCCATCTGGCTCAAGGTCTGCTCGACCTGGGTCGAATTCAGTTTCATAGGCTGCTCCTGTCGCGTGAGCTGTTCGATTTGGACAGGCGTTCCTGATCGACGCCCTCCGGCTTTCGTGACCTCGCGGGCGAAACCACCGCGGGTGAACCGATCCGCCGGGAAACCGTTCCCAACGACGGCGCGAGTGGCCAAGGGTTTCACGGCGGGAACAACTGCAGGTTTCGATCGCTTGCTCACCAAAGCCGCGCGTCCCCGCATTCCGTGGCGCCGGGATGCCGATCGCGTTCGTTGCGGCCCGATCTCAGCCGCCGTTCTTCATGGATGGCGTCGCCGGCCTCAAGGGATGGCAATGGTTGTTCATCCTCGAGGGCTTGCCGACCGCACTGTTCGGTTTGCTGTTTCTGGCCGTGATGCCCGACCGGTCCCACGACGCGCGATGGCTCGATCCGGACGAGCGCGATCAGCTCCAGTCGGCGATCGAACAGGGGAAGCGCGCGCTGGCCGCGTCCCAGGGCGCAACGCTGGTGTCGAACCGGACCTCGCGGCGGCGCGCGAGTGGCTGCTTGCACGAAGGGAGCATCGCGGGCCTGGCCGCCAGAGCATGATCCGCAAGAGTGTGCAGCGGTTTTCCGAAAAGATCATGCTCAAACAAAAGATAGAGGGGGATGACGATTCGAAGAAACGTCATCCCGCTCCAGCTGCAAGCCTATTCCGCCGCCTGGAGTTTCGGATAGCCTTCGGACTGCAGCGATCGGATGAAGGCGCTGATCGCGCTCGACAGATAGGCGTCGCGGCGGCGAATGAACTCGGTCTCGACGATCGATTGCTCGGGCGGCAGTTCGTGGATTGCCACGCGGCCCTCGCGCCATGCCGCGGCGACAACGCCCTTCGGCAGCAGGGAAATGCCGACTCCGGCCGCGATGCATCCGAGAATGTGCGATTCGCCTCCGGCGCAAATCGCTCGATTCCCTTTCGCGGGCCTGGTCGTCCGCCTCGTCCGTCCGCCGAATTCGCCCGCGCGAAAAACCGTAAATTCGCAAGCCGCTTCAATTTGTTCGGGGCTTTCAAGGGCCGGATGCAAAAATAATGCTGTTGCGGAAAATCAGAAATCATGATTTCTCTCGGCTATCCCGCCTCATTCGGAGGGGCGTTGCGGCCAATCGTCACGAAACGTGAGGCGGGGTGCGGTGGACGCCGGCGACGCGCGAGACGAGCGCGGGGCCGGCGGACGAGCAAAAGCGCGTGGTCCCGGCCTCCCGATGCTGAGGTCAAGCTTTGCGAAGACGTTTCGTGAAGCGACGGGGGCTAACCAAGCCCGGCACCCCGGGGAGATCGCGCCATAAGCCGTAAACCATCGCGCAGGGAATGTCGGTTGTTTCGACGTACCTGTGGTGACTGCCGTCTGCTTTTCTTGTTGCAGGCGGGCCATGGGTGCGGCCTGCATCCGGCATTCCCTGCGCCCTCTCCGAATCGAAGGCGCAACGACGATGCAAAACTCGGGCAAGTCCGGCCGCGAGACTGCCTTCGCACATCCCATGCTCGCGCGCGGGCGATGACGTCGAGTTTGCTGTTTGACAATTGAATCAGTCGTAGAATGGGCGAAGCCAACCGTACCCACCGTTGAGAATGAAAATGTCGAGCGATGGTGGGCACGGCGCAAGAGCGCCTTTGCCCGCTCTACGTCTTCGCTCCTCGCCCTGATGGAGCGAGCGGTTTGCGGCTCAACCGAGCCGCATGTCCAGCAGCCTGCGGCCTTCGTTCTTGAGCAGCTTCTTCACCGCGCTGGAGGCGACGACCTCGCCGTCATTGGCAAAGGCTTCGTGGTTCTTCTCGATGTCCTCGAGGCGATAGAGATAGTTGACCATGATGCCGGCGGATTCGCGCAGGCCCTTCGGCGAGAGGTCGCCGAGCCAGTTGATCCGCTCAAGGCGCGCGCCATTGCCGAGGTGGAAGCGGCCGACCGAATCGATGATGCGGCCCTTGCTGTTGCGCGCGCGCAGGAAGTAATACGCGGCGAGCGGTTCCAGCAGCTCGCGCAGCCCGTCGACGGTCGGCCCGCTTTCGATCCAGTTGGGATCGTCGAGCCGTTTCAACAGCTCGCGCTCCGCTTCCGACAGCGGCACGTCGCTCGCCTGCTTCAGCCAGGACGCAAAGCCCGGCACCGGCGACAGCGTCACGAAGGTGTCGAGCTTGGGCAGCTCGCGGCGCAGCTCCTCGACCACCTGCTTGATCAGGAAATTGCCGAAAGAGATGCCGCCGAGCCCGCGCTGGGTGTTGGAGATCGAGTAAAACACCGCGGTGCGCGCGCGATCGGTCGGTACCGGCTGGCGGTTCACCGCCAGCAGCGGCGCGATCGCGCCCGGGATGGTCTCGGTCAGCGCCACCTCGACAAAGATCAGCGGCGCGTCGGCAAGCGCGGGATGGAAGAAGGCGTAGCAGCGGCGGTCGACGGGGTCGATGCGGCGGCGCAGATCGTCCCAGTCGCGGATCTCGTGCACGGCTTCATAGCGGATGATCTGCTCGAGGATGTTAGCCGGCGTCGACCAGTCGATCCTGCGCAGCACGAGAAACCCCCTGTTGAACCACGAGCCGAGCAGGTGCACGACGTCGCGGTCGAGTGCCGCGAGATCCTTGCGGCCATTCATGTGCGTGAGCAGATCGGAACGCATCGCCACCAGCGCGCCAGTGCCTCCCGGCGCGCGGTTGAGGCGGCGGATCAGCTCCTGCCGCCGCGGTTCGGAGGCGAAATGCAGATCGCTGCCGTGGCCATCGCCGGGCAGGGCCTGCCAGGCCCTGATTGCCTCGGCAAGCTTTTCCCTGTCGGGTCCGAAATCGCGCGCCAAGGCCTCGAAAAACGCGCGGCGGCCGGCCTCGTCGAGATCGTGATAGCGGTCGAGCACCTCGCGCGCCATCGCGGTGCCCGAGGCCTCGCCCCGCCCCGACAACAGCGCTTCGCATAGTTTGACGAGTCCGGAGGCATCCGACTGCCCGTCCTCCGGATCGCCCCGGCGCAACAGGTTGCGGCCGCGCTCGGAAATCGTCGCCAGAAGATCGGAGAAAAACGCGTTGGCCATGGCGCGCAGTCTAGTCCGGATGATGCCGAATCCTAAATAGGATTTAAGGCGAAGTCGGGCCGGATCAAGCCGCTATCTCCGCTCCACGAATTCCGTCGGCGTCCGGCCGGTGACCTGGCGGAAGGCATGGGAAAAGGCGGGAACGCTGGCATAGCCGAGGTCGGCGGCGATCCGCTTGATCGACGGATTGGCGTCGACGGACAATCGCTCGATGGCGGCCGCCACTCGCGCACGCCGGCACCAGCTCTTGAAGCTGAGCTGCGTCTGCGCGGAGAACAGCCGCGACAAGGTGCGCGCCGACGTGCCGACCTTTTCGGCGAGCGCCTCGATTTCGTGCGCGGCGGCGGGCGCGGCGAGCACGATATCGGCGGCGCGGCGACAGCGCGGCTCGTGCGGGAGCGGGATGAAGGTCGCGCAATCTTCCGCGCGATGCAATTCAAGCATCACTAGCTTGAGCAGCAAGGCGGTGCGCTCGGTCGAATAGTCGGTCTCGAACAGCGCCAGGATGGTCTGGTGCAGGAGAGGCGAGACCCGCACCACGAATTCGGATTTGAGGCTCGCGCTGCGCCGCTCGCGCTTCAGCCAGGCCGTGTCGAAATAGAGCGTGCGCATCTCGATATCGGCCAAAACGTCGATCGAATGGACCAAGCGCGCCGGGACCCAGACGGCACGGTCCGGCGGCACCAGCCAGCGGCCATTCGGCGTCGTCACCTGCATGGTGCCGCGAGCGGCATAGACGAGCTGCGCCTCGCGGTGCATATGCGCCTCGAGGCGGGCGCCCTTTTGGTAGTTGCGCCCGATCAGGTGCGCGCCGTCGCCGGTGGTGCGCCGGTCGCCGGGGATTATATGGATTGGCGCTTCGACGATACTCATTGGCCGCATCCCGTAACGGTAAGTTCGTATAAGCTGACTGGAAAAACGGGAATCGTCCAGGGAATCGATCGAGGAATTGCAATGAACAGCCCCAGCCGGGTCATCACCTTCGTCAACGCCGCGCATTTCATCGATCATTATTCGATGCTGATCTTCGCCGCCGCCGTCATCATCATGGGGCCGGCACTGCATTTGGCCTATTCGGAGCTTCTGCCTTACGCGACGCCGGGCTTCATCGCCTTCGGCGCCGGCTCGCTGCTCACGGGCTGGCTCGGCGACCGCTGGAGCCGGCGGCACATGATGGTGATCTTCTTCATCGGCGTCGGGCTCGCGATGATCTCGGTCGGCTTCGTGCAGACGCCTTTGCAATTGGGCGCCGCGCTGCTTGCGATCGGCATCTTTGCCTCGATCTATCATCCCGTCGGCACCGCGATGATCGTCTCCTACGCCGACAAGCTCGGCCGCGAGATGGGGCTGAACGGGGTCTGGGGCAATCTCGGCGTGGCGTCATCGGCGCTGGTCACCGGCGTGATCGGGCAATATCTCGGCTGGCGCTTTGCCTTCATCATTCCCGGCGCCGTCACCGTCGCGATCGGCATCGCCTTTGCGCTGTTGGTCGTGCATGAGGATCGCAAGGGGACGAAGCAGGCGGCAGCGCAGGCTCGCGTCGCCAGGGAGGACATGTGGCGGGTGATCGTGGCGCTCATGATCGTGGTGATCGCGATCTCCACCACCTTCAATGCGGTGACCGTGGCGCTGCCAAAATTGTTTGCCGAACGGCTCGACTTCACCAAGAGCCCGGCGCTGCTCGGATTGATCGCAGCCGGCGTCTATGTGTTCGGCGCGATGACGCAATATAGCATCGGCAGGCTGCTCGACCGCCACTCGCTGAAGACGGTGGCGCTGCCGCTGTCGTTCGTCCTGGCGCCGTTGCTCTATCTCGCCGCGACGTTGCAGAACCTGCCGCTGATCCTGGTCTCGATCGGCGTCGTGATGGGAGCGTTCGGCCAGGTGACGGTCAACGACGCCATGGTCGGGAAATACACCAGCGAAGAGTGGCGCTCGCGCGCCTATGCGGTGCGCTATTTCGTCGGCTTCACCGCCGCCGGCGCTTCCGTCGGGCTGGTGGCATGGCTCTACCAGCAGGGCGGCTTCGTCACCATGCTGCACGCCTTCGGGGCGCTGTGCCTGCTCGCGGTGGTTGCGGCGCTGATCCTGCCGCGGGAGATCACGGTGCCGGCGGGGTAGGCGGCCCGGCGCAGGTGGCTACCAATGCGTCGCGGCGACCGCGATCGGGTCCAGGCCGCTTTTTACGATCTCGTCGCGCGCTTCGGGCGAGGCGAGGAACTTGATCAGCGCCTTGCCGGCCGCCGGCTCGCTCGCGCCCGTGGCAATGCCGGCCGAGAACACCGTGATCTTCTGCAAGGGATCGGGCAGCTGGCCGACGATGTCGATGCCGGCAACGGGCTTCAGCTCGCTGATCTGCTGGAAGCCGAGCTCGGCCTCGCCGCTGGCGACGATTTCGCCGACCGGGGTTGCCGGAATCATCCTGGCCTTGCCCTTCATCTCCTCCTCGATGCCGAGCTTCCTGAACATCTCGTTCTGGACATAGACGCCGCTGGCGCTGTCGGAATAGGCGACCGACTTCGCCGCGAGCAGCGCGCGCTTGACTGCGTCGGCCGTGCTGATGTCCGGCTTTGGCGCGCCGGCCTTCACGGCAACGCCGATTGCGGATTTGACCAGCTCGACCTCGCTGCCCGCGACGACCTTGCCTTTCTTGGCAAGATCGTTCAGCGCATAGCCGACCATGATCAGCACGTCCGCGGGCTCGCCGCGATCAAGGCGTACGGGAATGGCGTTGCTGGTGGTGCCCATGGACGGACCATAGGCGACCACGACCTTGTTGCCGGTCTGCTTCTCGAACACCGGCGCCAGCGCGTCGAAGGCAGCGGTGAGGCCGCCCGAGATCATCACCCGGACTTCGGCGGCAGTGGCGGTGGCAGTGAACAGCAAGGCACCGGCAAGGCCCAGCACCAGCGCAAACAAGTGAGCGCGAATTTTCATGTTCGTTCCTCCCGAGGCGCCCGTCTTAGCTTGGACGATCGCTCCCGGCAAATGGCTGGACGAACACAAGCCCGGGAGAGCGGGGCGAGAAGGAAACAGTATGGATTGCTTCGCCGCTTTTCGCGCCCGCAACGAAGATGGAGCCGCGGCCGCTCACGAATTGACGTGAATGAAATCGCGGAGCAGCGGATAGATTTCGTTGTTCCACTTCTTGCCGCTGAACACGCCGTAATGGCCGACGCCGGCCTGCATGTGATGGACGCGTCGGTAGGCGCGCACGCCGGTGCAGAGCTCTTGCGCGGCGAGGGTCTGGCCGATCGAGCAGATGTCGTCCTTCTCGCCCTCCACCGTCATCAGCCCCATGCGCTTGATCGCGGCCGGGGTGACCGGTCGGCCGCGGAAGCTCAATTTGCCGAGCGGCAACAGGTGTTCCTGGAAGACGTCGCGGACGGTCTCGATATAAAACTCCGCGGGCAGGTCCATGACCGCGAAATATTCGTCATAGAAGGTCTTGATGATGTCGGCCTTCTCCTTCTCGCCTTTCACCAGGTGATTGTGCAGGTCGAGGTGCTGCTTGATGTGCCGCTCGAGATTCATCGAGACAAAGGCGGTGAGCTGCACGAAACCGGGATAGACCTTGCGGAGCGCGCCCTTGCACTGGAGCGGCACGTAGTTGATCAGATTGTCCTCGAACCATCTGATCGGCTTGGACTTGGCGAATTCGTTCACCTTGGTCGGCTGGATTCGGGTGTCGATCGGGCCGGCCATCAACGTCAGCGTCGCAGGCCGCGAGGGATGATTGTCGTCGCACATGATGGCAGCGGCCGCGAGCGCGGATACCGAGGGCTGGCAGATCGCGACCATGTGCGGACGCGGGCCGAGCTGGCCGAGAAAGTCGATCAGGTGTCCGGTGTAATCATCGAGGCCGAAGCGGCCGGCGCTCAAGGGAATGTCGCGCGGATTATGCCAGTCGGTGATGTAGACGTCGTGGTCCTGCAGCAGCGTCTTCACGGTGCCGCGGAGCAGCGTGGCGAAATGGCCGGACATCGGCGCCACCAGCAGGAGCCGCGGCTGCTCGGGCGCTTCCTCCTTCTTGAAGCGGAGCAGCGAGCCGAAGGGTGTCGCATAGGTTACTTCCTCCGTCACCTTGAGTTCGCGGTTGCCGACCTGGACCCGGTCGATGCCGTAGGCGGGCCGCGCGTAGGTGAGGGAAGAGCGCGAGATCAGCTCGAGTGCGGCGGCAAGCCGGCCGAACAGCTTGTCGGAGACGCCCTGCGGAACCAGATTGAGATACCGGAGCGCCGAGGCGGCGCCCGACCGCCATGGCTGGGTAAGGTCCATGTGGTTCTGGTACGCCTGATACAGCATTGACATCATTCACTTCCGCCCTTGCCCATATTGCCATGCAATATCGAAGCCAGAAAGGAGTCAAATCGCCCGCAAAATTGGCACGTCACTTGCTGCAAACCAGGCGGAGATGGGTAAGGATTGGGCACAAGCCGGGTGTGCGGACTTGCCGTCGAAGCGTTGAGGAAAGGGCCCAATGGCGAAGGCGACACTCACCATCAGCAGCAAGAACTATTCGTCCTGGTCGCTGCGCGGCTGGCTGATGACCAAATTTTCCGGACTGCCATTCGAGGAGGTCGCGATCGCGCCGGACGACCCGTCGGCGCGCGCCGAAATCCTCCTGATCTCGCCGACCATTCTGGTGCCCTGCCTGCGGCATGAGGGCGCCACCATCTGGGACACGCTCGCGATCGGCGAATATCTCAACGAGACCATGCCGGATGCGGGCCTGTTGCCGGCCGATCGCATTCAGCGCGCGCATTGCCGCTCGATCTGTGGAGAGATCCATTCCGGCTTCACCACCTTGCGCGCCTCGCTGCCGGTCAATCTGAAAGGCCATTTCCCGGGCTTCAAGATCTGGACTCGCGCGCAGGCCGATATCGATCGCGTCTGCATCATCTGGCGCGATTGCCTGGCGCAGTCCGGCGGGCCGTTCCTGTTCGGCGAGCGCACCATGGCGGACGCGATGTATGCGCCGGTGGTGACGCGCTTCATGACCTATGACGTGAAATTGGAGGCGAGGCTGAAGACCTATGCCGATCTGATCATGAACCTGCCGGAGATGGTCGAGTGGATTGCGGCAGCAAAGGAAGAGCCGGCCGAGATCGAGGAGCTCGAGGTCGAATATTAGGCAGCCGCGCCCGTTTGCAGGGCTTGCCGGCTGTCTCGCGGCTGGCGCAAGCGGGAAAATCGGCTGCCATCCGCACGCATCGGCAGGCCCGCTTGCCACGTGAACGAAATCGTCGCAGCGCGAACGACTGGCGCGATTTTCGCATAGCGCAATGCAGCGCGAACGCCACGATGCGACGCTGCCGAAAATTTGGACGCCTCGCGACGATTGCGATCGCACCTTTGAACAGGTGGAGGCCGTCATGAATCAACACGCTGCCGTCAAAACTTTTTCCCACGTCAAACCCGGCGATACCGGCTATGGGGGAGGAGGCTTGCGCGACTTCTTCCTGTATCGCGACCTCGGCATTGCCAAAGCGACCGGGGGGCAGGTGATCTGTCATCTGGTCAAGGCCAATCCGGATTGTCCGCCCGAGAACGGCACCGGCTGGCATCGTCACGACTGCGATTTCCAGATCGTGATCATGATGAAAGGTTGGGCGCGCTTCATGTATGAGGACAAGCCAACGCTGGTTCAGGTCGGCGACGTCGTGCATCAGCGGCCCGGCATCGTGCACTACCTGTTCGATTACTCGCCCGACATGGAATATCTCGAAATCGTCAGTCCCGCCGATTTCAAAACGGTCGACATGCCGCCGGCGAGCGACAAGGTGCCGCCGGTGACGCCGTGGAAGTGAGAGCGCCATGTCGTCGCCGGAGGAATTAACCTTTGTCGTCGGACGCTGGCTTTGCGGAATCGTGTTCGTGCTGGATGTGGTGCGTCGCCTCAAGGCGACGCTGACATCTAGCGGTGAACAGGTGAGTACGGCACCAAAGCACTGATTCGGGCGCGATTCGTTCGTACCGTGTTCCGGATATTAAAGACCGCCCCTCCGCCGTCGCATTTTGACACAGCGCGACCGATAGCTGATCGCGCTTCAGTGCCGCGGCAGGCGCCATCCCACCACCGTTGCCTCGACCGTTCCGCCGGATTCGTGATTGTGCCATCTGCCGTCGAGATAGTGGCAGGCGAACGGCAATTGATAAGTCCCACTATGATCTTCGCACAGCACCTGGACCGGCATGCCCGGCGGCGGCACGCCCGCGCCATCAAATTCAGCCAGTCGTCGTTCCCGTGTTGCCATCTGCTATTCCCCTAATGCGCGGCGCGCCCGCGCCGCAATTTCAAAATCCGTACCCGATTCCAATCCGGCCGTTTCGAAATCACAGCCCCGGAATGAGGTAGCAATGTGATATCTGTTTGGCCCGGGCGCCCTCTCAATTTGGTGTGAGGGGCTCGATTGCGCGAGGATGTGATGGGACTGAAAAATTTCGTTGCGGCGCTGGCGCTGGCACTCCCGATCGCGCTGCCGGCGGAACTCCGCGCGCAGGACATTCCGGGAATCGAGATCTGCACGGTCGAGAAGGCGATGGACCGCCGCACCTCCTGCCTGCAGAGCAATGTCGAGTTCCTGCAGAAGACGATCACCCGGTTGACGGCGGATCACCAGCAGAAGCTCGATGCCGCCAACCGTCAGATCGAAGCGCTGAAGGTCGCGGTCGCAGGCTTGCAGAAGGTCGTCGCCGATCTGCAGGCGGTGCAGAGGCAGATGGTCGACGACCTCAGGAGGTCGGTGCCCGCGAAAGGCGCAGCAGCGCCACCGGCCAAGGAAGAGACCAAGTGACGGCGTTGCCCGTCACGACACCCGATAGTGCTGCATGACATCGCGGTCCGGCTCGTAGCCGAGCCCGGGCCCCTGGGGCAGCGCGACGTCGCCGTTGGCATCGACGTCGACGAGCCCCCGCCACAGACATGCGGCGCGCTTCAAGTAGAAGATCTCGACATAACCTTCCCTGCGCACCGACATCAGGTGCAGCGTCGCGAGGAAGCCGGGTCCGAAATAGGGCGAGTGCGGAATGATCTTCACCCCGTGCCGGTCGCCCAGCGCCGCAACTTTCACGAATTCGGTGATGCCGCCGACCTTGATCACCGAGGGCTGGGCGTGGCTCACCGCGCCAGCCTTCATCATCTCGCTGAACTGATAGGATGTGCAGGCATTCTCGCCGGCCGCGATATCGAGGCCGCCTTGCTTGCGCACTTGCGCCAGGGTCGCGAAGTCCTCCGGCGGCCAGACCGGCTCCTCCAGGAACATCGGTGCGGCGTCGCGGCAGGCCTGTGCGAAGGCAATCGCTTCGCCGCCTGAGAGCGGGCAGTTCATATCGACCATCAACGGCACGCCCGGGCCGATCGCCTCGCGCGCGGCGAGCACCGCCGGCAGGGTGGTTTCATGCAGCTTGATCGCGCTGTAGCCGAGCCTTCGCGCGGTCCTGCATTCGCCGGCGATGGCGTCCGGCCTGCCGATCCTGAGCAGGCTCGCATAGGCCGGGATCTTCGTGCGCTTCGCGCCGCCGAGCAGTCGATGCAGCGGCACGCCCTTGATCTTGGCGGCGAGGTCCCACAGCGCGATGTCGAGGCCCGAGATTGCGAACATGGTGATGCCGTAGCGGCCGAACAGGTGCAGGTTGCGCTGGATCTGCTCCATCAGCGCCGGGATTTTCTCCGGCTCCGGCACCTCCTGGCCGCGCGCCTGCGGCGCGATCATCTCGTCGAGCGCGGTGCAGGTGGTGCGCGGGCAGACATAGGCGAACGCGTCGCCCCAGCCGGTCAACCCGCCATCCGTTGCGACCTCGACCACGACCATGTCAAGCGCGGAGATCGCCGCCGCTCCCTGGCGAAAGCTTGCCGGGCCGGCATCATAGGGAATGCGCAAGTGATGCGCGCGGACCTCGGTGATTTGCATGATTGTTTCTCTTGTCTTTGGCGTCCTCAAAGACACGGCCGTGCATTGATCCTGAGGCTATTGCCGGCGGCGCTTGGAGTCTTGTTGTTCGGCGGCTTGTTGAGGTCCCGGATCGAATGCGGGTGCAGTATGCACCGGCTGCCGATCGAGAGCTAGCCGCTCGCCGAGAGTTGGCCGCAACGCAACGCAGCCTTGCGGCCGGCTGCGATTGCTTGGCAAGCCGGCGCCACTTTGCCATAACGCAGCAGCGCATGTTGCGAGCGCGGGCATTTTCGTCTGCAATCAAGAACCAGCGCGCAAGAAGAACTGCAACAACAAGAAGAACAACAAGAACAACAAGCGCAAGCATCGAGAATAATGGGAGGTTGCATGGGCAAGATTCGCGTTCTCGCCACCGGTCTCGAATTTCCGGAAGGACCTGTGGTGATGCCGGACGGCTCGGTCGTACTGGTCGAGATCCGCGGACAGCGCCTGACGCGGATCTATCCCGATGGCCGCAAGGAAGTGGTCGCCGAGATGGCCGGCGGTCCAAACGGCGCGGCGCTCGGTCCTGACGGCAAGATCTATGTCTGCAACAATGGCGGCTTCTCCTGGATCCCGACCCGCAACATGATCATGCCGGGGCCGCAAGCGGATGATTATCGCGGCGGCTCGATCCAGCGCGTCGACCTGCAATCCGGCAAGGTCGAGACCGTCATCGACAAGTGCGGCGAGCATGGCCTGCGCGGGCCGAACGACCTCGTGTTCGACAAGCATGGCGGATTGTGGTTCACCGATCTCGGCAAGCGGCGTCACCGCGAGATGGATGTCGGCGCGGTCTATTACCTCAGGCCCGGCATGGCGGAGATCGTCGAGGTCGTGTTCGGCGTGCTGCCGGCCAACGGCATCGGCCTGTCGCCGGACGAGAACACCTTCTATGTCGCGGAGACGCCGACCGCGCGGCTGTGGGCGTACGAAATCTCGGCGCCCGGCACGCTTAAGCCGCGCGACGTGATCTACCGTGGCGAGCGCGGAAAGCCGATCGCGGGCCTTGGCGGCTACCAGATGTTCGACTCGCTCGCGGTCGAAGCGAGCGGCAATATCTGCGTTGCGACGCTGATCTCGGGGTGCATCTCGGTGATTGCGCCGGACGGCACGCTGCTCGAGCAGGTGCCGACCGGCGACCGCGTCACCACCAACATCGCCTTTGGCGGACCCGAGCTGAAGACCGCCTTCATCACGCTGTCCGGCAAAGGCGAACTGATCGCGATGGACTGGCCAAGGCCGGGTTTGCCGCTGAATTTTTTGAACAAATGAGCTGGGCGTAGACGCAATCGTCGCTCCTCGCTCATGCGGAATATCGGTCACGGTATGCAGTCCAGCGCTTGAAATTCTTGAAACTGGTCCTTCCGGAGCAGCCGCGAATGGTCGTAACCGGTTCGCTTCGTCGCTTTTACAATGACGCAAATTAGGAGACATTGATGCCCTGGCCTGAGCCCGTTACCCTTCGCGGCGAGCATGCACGGCTCGAGCCGCTGTCGCACGACCATGGGGCGAGCTTGGTCGAAGCCGTGAAAGACGGCGAGCTGTTCAAGCTCTGGTACACCGCCGTGCCGAAGCCGGATGACATGACCAAAGAGATCGACCGGCGGCTCGGCCTGCAGAAGGCGGGATCGATGCTGCCGTTCACGGTGTTCGATGCCGCGGGCACGATCGCGGGCATGACGACCTATATGAACGTCGACGCGGCCAACCGTCGCGTCGAGATCGGCTCGACCTGGTATGCCAAAAGAGTGCAGCGCACACCGCTCAATACCCAGTGCAAACTACTGCTGCTCGGGCACGCTTTCGAGGCCCTCAACTGCATCGCGGTAGAGTTCCGCACCCATTTCTTCAACCACCAGAGCCGGCGCGCCATCGAGCGGCTGGGCGCCAAGCAGGACGGCATATTGCGCAGCCACCAGATTGCGCCGAACGGCGCGCTGCGCGACACTGTGGTCTTCAGCATCATCGCGGCCGAATGGCCGGCGGTGAAGGCGCATCTCGACTTCCAACTCAACGACAAGCCGCGGGACTAGCCGCGCCACAAAACAGCGAAATCAGCCAAGATGGAAACGTTCGATTATGTGATCATCGGCTCCGGCTCCGCCGGCAGCGTGCTCGCCAACCGCCTGAGCGAGGACGCCACCACAAGCGTCTGTGTACTCGAGGCGGGTCCCCGCGACTGGCATCCCTACATCCATCTGCCGGCGGGCTTCATCAAGACCTTCCACATGAGAAGCATCAACTGGGCCTACCAGCAGGAGCCCGGCCCTTATACTGGCGGTCGCAGCATCTATGCGCCGCGCGGCAAGACGCTCGGCGGCTCCTCCTCGATCAACGGTCACATCTATAATCGCGGCCAGCGCCAGGATTTCGATACTTGGGCGCAGATGGGCAACCGCGGCTGGGGCTATGCTGACGTGCTGCCTTACTTCAAGCGCCTAGAGCGGCGGGTCGGCGAGGGCGACGAGACCTATCGCGGCCGCGATGGCAGCCTCACCGTCACCACCATGGATTGGAAGGATCCGCTCTGCGAAGCCTTCATGGCCGGCGCCGTCAGTCTCGGGATTCCCAGGAACCCCGATTACAACGGCGCTATCCAGGAGGGCGTGTCCTACTGCCAGCGCACGATCCAGAACGGCCTGCGCATGAGCGCGGCGAAGGCGTTCCTGCATCCGGCGCGCAAGCGTCCGAATGTGCATGTACGCACGCATGCGCATGCGACCAACATCATCTTCGAGGGCAAGCGCGCGGTTGGCGTACGCTATCTTGCGGGCGGACGCGGCGGCGCGCCGGTGGAAGTGCGCGCCACCAAGGAGGTGATCCTCAGCGGCGGCTCCTACAACTCGCCGCAGCTTCTGCAATTGTCCGGCATTGGCTCGCCGGAGCTGTTGAAATCGCACGGCATCGAGGTGCGTCACGCGCTGCCCGGGGTCGGCGAGGGGCTGCAGGACCATTACGCGCCGCGCACGGTGGGGCGGGTGAAGAACATCAAGACCATCAACGAGCTCCGCCAGGGCTGGCGTCTCTGGGTGGAGGCGCTGAAATGGGCAACGACCCGGCGCGGCCTGCTCGCGCTATCGCCGACCATGGTCTATTGCTTCTGGCATTCCGGCGAGACCACAGAGAGCTCGGATCTACAGCTCACCTTCACGCCCGCGAGCTACAAGGAAGGCGTACAGGGCGCGCTCGAGGACCTGCCCGGCATGACGGTGACGTCCTGGCAACAGCGTCCGGAAAGCCGCGGCTATGTGCGGATCCGCTCTAGCGATCCGTTCCAGCAGCCGATCATCCAGACCAACTATCTGACCCATGAACTCGACCGCCGGACCATCATCGCCGGCATGAAGCTGGCCCGCCGACTGCTCAAATCCGCCCCGCTCGCGCCCTACTACGACTATGAGGATTTCCCCGGTCCCAAGGTGCAGAGTGACGAGGAGTTCCTGCACGCCGCGACCCTGCGTGGCACCACGACCTTCCATCCCGGCTGCACCTGCCGCATGGGACCGGCCGAGAGCGGCTGGGCCGTGGTCGACGACCAATTGCGCGTGCACGGCCTGCAGGGCCTGCGCGTGGTCGACGCCTCGATCATGCCGCGCATGATCTCGGCCAATCTCAATGCCTCGACCATGATGCTCGCCGACAAGGCCAGTGACCTGATCCGCGGCAAGGCTGCGCCGGAGGCGGCGAAGCTTCCGGAAATGGCGGTGGCTTAGCGCTACCGGATTCCGGTCGGGTGCTCTTTCTTCACCTGGGGGCGGACTTCCCGCAAGTCGGTCTCCCACCGTCTTTCGATACGTTGCTGATTTATATATTGTAGCTACAAATTGCCTTTGACGGCCGCCAAATTATAGCTACATTAAAGTGATGGAAATCGTTTGGGATAAACCGAAGCGTCTCGCCAATCTGGACAAGCACCGGCTCGACTTCGCCGATCTTGACGAGGCATTTTTCGACCACGCCTTGGTCATTCCGTCGCACAACAAGAGCAAGCGCTGGTTCGCGGTCGGCGTGAACAACCAGATTGTGGTCGTCGTCGTATTCGCCCGGCTGGGTCGCGAGGGCGTCAGCATTATCAGCATGCGGCCCGCAAATCGTAGCGAAAGGAAACTCTATGCCGAGCGCTAAGAAATCAGCCTATACCAGGCGGGACCTTCGTGAAGTCAGCGACAATCCGGAGCTGAAAGAGGCGGATTTCGCCAAGGCCCGGCCCTTCTCTGAGGTGTTCCCCGAACTCAGCACATCAATTCGCAAGGGGCGAGGTCCAAACAAGTCGCCGACGAAGAAGCTCGTCTCCTTGCGCCTCAGCCAGGAGGTAATTGCGCATTTCAAGGCGACAGGGCCGGGCTGGCAATCGCGGATCGACGCGACCTTGCGCAAGGCGGTCAAGCGCAAGGCCTCGTGATTGAAGCGAAGCGGAGCTAGATCGAGGAACTTACACTTCCCGCCGGCTCAGAAACGCCAGCCGCTCGAACAGGTGCACGTCCTGCTCGTTCTTGAGCAAAGCGCCGTGCAGCGGCGGGATCAGCTTGCGCGGATCGCGCTCGCGCAGCATCTCCGGCGAGATGTCCTCGTTGAGCAGGAGCTTCAGCCAGTCGAGCAGCTCGGAGGTCGAAGGCTTCTTCTTCAATCCCGGCACCTCGCGCACCTCGAAGAAGATGCGCAAGGCCTCTTCCACCAGGCGCTTCTTGATATCGGGAAAATGCACGTCGACGATCCGGCTCATGGTCTCGGCGTCGGGGAATTTGATGTAATGAAAGAAGCAGCGGCGCAGGAAGGCGTCCGGCAGCTCCTTCTCGTTATTCGAGGTGATCATGACGATAGGCCGCAGCTTCGCCTTGATGTTCTCGCCGGTCTCGTAGACGAAGAACTCCATGCGATCGAGCTCGAGCAGCAGGTCGTTGGGGAATTCGATGTCGGCCTTGTCGATCTCGTCGATCAGGAGCACCGGGCGCTTCGCGGACGTAAAGGCATCCCACAGCTTGCCGCGCTTGATATAGTTCGAGATGTCGGACACGCGCGCGTCGCCGAGCTGGCTGTCGCGCAGGCGCGAGACCGCGTCATATTCGTATAGGCCCTGCTGCGCCTTGGTGGTGGACTTGATGTGCCAGGTGAGGAGTGGCGCGCCGATCGCCTTTGCCACTTCCTCGGCCAGCACCGTCTTGCCGGTGCCGGGCTCGCCCTTCACCAGAAGCGGGCGCTCGAGCACGATCGAGGCGTTGACGGCGACCTTGAGGTCCTCGGTCGCGACATAATCCTTGGTACCGGTGAATTTCATCTCGTCTTGCCTCGTTGGCGCGCCGGGCGCAGCGGTTCTAGTCTGCCTTTAGCAGGAAAAATCAGCCGAAACAGCCTTCGGTGAGGGAATGGGGCGATGCGTCAGGCGCGCCTGACCAGGGATAGTATGACGAGTATAATCACAGCGCCGATGGTGGCATCCAGGATCTGGCCGAGCCTGCCGGCCGCGAGCATGACCCCGAGCTGCGGCAGGATCCAGCTTGCGACCAGCGCGCCAAGGATGCCGATGACGATGTTGCCGATCAGCCCGAAACCGGCGCCGCGCACGATCAAGCCGGCCAGCCAGCCGGCGATCGCACCGATCACCAGAGCTGCAATGATTGCCATGGAAGATGCCCCTGCCCAAAACGCCTTGATGGTGTGCAATTCTAAATGAAAAACCCTGCCGGTCCAGGGCGGTCCGGCCCTTGACCTTCAGCTGGCGACGGGCAATCTGTAACGCATGTTCCTGCAATTCTTCACCTCGCTGCGCGACGCCCAGGTCCCCGTGACCTTGCGCGAATATCTGACGCTGATGGAGGCGCTCGACGCCGATCTCGCGGAACAGACGGTGGAGAACTTCTACTATCTGTCTCGTGCGGCGCTGGTGAAGGACGAGCGCAATCTGGACAAGTTCGATCGCGTCTTCGGCACCGTATTCAAGGGGCTCGAAAGCCTGCTCGAGGCCATGGACAAGGCCGAGATTCCCGAAGAGTGGCTGAAGAAGCTCGCGGAGAAATATCTCACCGAGGAAGAGAAGAGGCAGATCGAGGCCATGGGCTGGGACAAGCTCATGGAGACGTTGCGCAAGCGGCTCGAGGAGCAGAAAAGCCGGCACCAGGGCGGCAACAAATGGATCGGCACCGCCGGCACTTCGCCCTTTGGTGCGCATGGCTATAACCCCGAAGGCATCCGCATCGGTCAGGAGAAAAACCGCAACAACCGTGCGGTGAAGGTTTGGGACCGCCGCGAGTTCAAGGATCTCGACGGCAATGTCGAACTCGGCATCCGCAACATCAAGATCGCGCTGCGAAGGCTGCGCAGATTCGCCCGCACCGGCGCGCCGGATGAACTCGACCTCGACTCCACGATCAAGGAGACGGCAAACCACGGCTATCTCGACGTCGTCATGCGGCCCGAGCGGCGCAATGCGGTCAAGGTGCTGGTGTTCTTCGATATCGGCGGCTCGATGGACTCCCACATCGCGCAGGTCGAGGAACTGTTCTCGGCGGCGAAAAGCGAATTCAAGCACATGGAATATTTCTACTTCCACAATTGCCTCTATGAAGGCGTGTGGAAGCAGAACAAGCGGCGTTTCACCGACCGCACGCCGACCTGGGACGTGCTGCACAAATATCCGCACGACTACAAGGTCGTGTTCGTCGGCGACGCCTCGATGTCGCCTTACGAGATCATGGTGCCGGGCGGCTCGGTCGAGCATGTCAATGAGGAAGCGGGGTCGGTCTGGCTCGATCGCATCATCCGCACCTATCCGCATGCAGTATGGCTCAATCCGGTGGCGCAGAAGCACTGGGACTATTCGGAATCGACGACCATCATTCGGCGGATCTTCTCGCAGCGCATGTACCCGATCACGATCGAAGGGCTGGAGAACGCGATGAAGGAACTCGTGCGATAAGCCGCATGCCGGACGCCGCCACGGCGCGCCAACGGGATCAAGGGAGAGACCATGCCCCAGACCATCCACCGCGGCATCAAGGCGCTGGTCGACGAAGCCAATGCGGAGATCGAGACCATCAGCGCGGCGGACGCGATCGAGATCGCTTCGGACGACAATGTCGTCATCGTCGACATTCGCGACCCCAGAGAGATCGAGCGCGACGGCAGAATTCCCGGCGCCTTCTCGTGCACCCGCGGCATGCTGGAGTTCTGGATCGACCCGGCCAGCCCCTATGCCAAGCCGATCTTCCAGGAGGAC
>JAFAUV010000304.1 GCA_019243075.1 Bradyrhizobium sp. | reverse complement strand
ACATGCTGGAGCAGGCGATCCGGCGCGAGCAGTTCGGCCAGGAGACCGAACGCCGCTACATCGAGTTCATCAAGGCCGAACTGGCGCCGCGCTACGCCGAGCTGATCGGCAACGAGATCCAGAAGGCCTACCTGGAATCCTATAACGACTACGGCCAGAACCTGTTCGACCGCTACGTCGACTACGCCGACAGCTGGATCGAGCACCAGGACTTCAAGGACCCCGATACCGGGCAGCTGATGGACCGCGAGCTGCTCAACCAGGAGCTGACGAAGATCGAGAAGCCCGCGGGCATCGTGAACCCAAAAGACTTCCGCAACGAGATCGTCAAGTTCGCGCTGCGCGCGCGGGCCGGCAATTCCGGGCGCAACCCGTCCTGGACGTCCTATGAGAAGATCCGCGAGGTGATCGAGCGGCGGATGTTCAGCCAGGTGGAGGACCTGCTGCCGGTGATCAGCTTCGGCTCCAAGAAGGAGCAGGAGACCGAGAAGAAGCACAGCGAGTTCGTGCAACGCATGATGTCCCGGGGCTATACCGAGCGCCAGGTCCGCCGGCTGGTGGAGTGGTACATGCGCGCCAAGCAGGCCGGCTGACCCAGGACCAGGCGCAAGGCTCGGGCAGGAGCGGGGCTTGAACATCGTCGACCGGCGGCTCAACCCGCGCGGGAAGAGCCTGGCGAACCGCCAGCGCTTCATCCGCCGGGCGCGCTCGCAGATCATGGACGCGGTGCGTCGCGCCTCGGCGCGGCATGGCGTCACCGATATCGGCGGCGGCGAGAAGGTCGGCATCCCCGCCGACGGGCTGCGCGAGCCACAGCTTCGCCACGCGTCGAGTGGCGGGCGGCGCATCTATCTGGCGCCGGGCAACAAGGAGTTCGTCGAGGGCGACCGGATTCCCCGGCCGCCCGGCGGCGCCGGCGGGGGCGGCAGCAACGCCTCGGCCGGCGGCGAGGGCCAGGATTCATTCCAGTTCGTGCTGTCGCGGGAGGAGTTCCTCGACCTCTTCCTCGACGACCTCGAACTGCCGGACATGCTGCGCAAGCAGCTGAAGCTGACCGACACGACGCGCCCGGTGCGCGCCGGCTTCTCGGTCTCCGGAGTCGCCACCAACCTCAACCTCGTACGCACCATGCGCAACAGCCTGGCGCGGCGCATGGCGCTGAAGCGCCCGAGCAACGCCGAGCTGGCGGCGCGCGAGGCGGAGATCGCCCGGCTGTTCGAGGAATCCGGCGAGGAGAGCGAGGAGCACGCGCGGCTGACCGAGGAGCTGCGCCACAGGCTGTACCGCCGCAGCCGCATCCCCTTCGTCGATCCCGTCGATGTCCGCTACAACCGTTTCCGGCCGGAGCCGCAGCCCGCGGCGATGGCGGTCATGTTCTGCCTGATGGACGTGTCGGGCTCGATGACCGAGCACATGAAGGATCTCGCCAAGCGGTTCTTCAAGCTGCTCTACCTGTTTCTCACCCGCCGCTACCGCCACGTCGACATCGTGTTCATCCGCCACACCCATCTGGCGCGCGAGGTAGACGAGGAGACGTTTTTCACCAGCACCGAATCCGGCGGCACCATCGTCTCCACCGCGTTCGAGGAGATGCTGCGGGTCCTGAACAACCGCTACTCGCGCGACTACTGGAACGTCTACGCGGCGCAGGCTTCCGACGGCGACAACATGCCGGCTGACAACCCGCATGCCGTGTCGCTGCTGCAAACCCTGATCCTGCCGGCCTGCCAGTATTTTGCGTATCTCGAGGTCGGCTCCGAGGACGGCCGGCACGGCGGACCAACCGAGCTGTGGCGGGCGTATCAGCGGATGGCGCAGGCGGGGCAGCCGATCGCGATGCGCAAGGTCAACCACCGCAGCCAGATCTATCCGGTGTTCCGCCAGCTCTTCGCGCGCGACCGGGCAACCAGGCAGGAAGCCGGAGCATGAGCGACGACCTCGTCATCGACAGTGCCGAGCGGGTCAAATCGGGCGCCGATTGGGACTTCGATCAGCTCCGCGCGGCTTACGAGAAGGTCGAGTCGGTCGCGATCGGCGAGCTCGGGCTGGAGGTATATCCGAATCAGGTCGAGGTGATCACGTCCGAGCAGATGCTCGACGCCTATTCCTCGATCGGCATGCCGCTGATGTATCGCCACTGGTCGTTCGGCAAACGGTTCGCCCGCGACGAGGCGCTGTACCGGCACGGGCTGCGCAGCCTGGCGTACGAGATCGTCATCAATTCCAATCCCTGCATCAGCTACATCATGGAGGAGAACTCCATGGCGATGCAGACCCTGGTGATGGCGCACGCGGCCTTCGGCCACAACCATTTCTTCAAAAACAACCACCTGTTCCTGCAATGGACCGACGCCGGCGGCATCCTCGATTACATGGAGTTCGCGAAATCCTATATTGCCCGCTGCGAGGACATGTACGGCGAGGCCGCGGTCGAGCGGGTGCTGGACGCGGCGCACGCGCTGATGAACCAGGGCGTCAGCCGCTATCCGCGCAAGAAGACCCTGTCGCTGCAGGACGAGGAGAAGCGCGCGGCCGAGCGGCGCGAAGAAGAACAGCGGACCTACAACGATCTGTGGCGAACTCTTCCGGGTAAACCGTCCGGCGGCGGGCGTCTGACCAATGTGGCCGAGCGGCACCGCCTGCTCGGCCTGCCCGAAGAGAACATCCTCTACTTCCTCGAGAAGAAGGCGCCGCTGCTGAAGCCGTGGCAGCGCGAAATCCTGCGGATCGTACGCCACGTCGCGCAATACTTCTA
>JAFAUV010000022.1 GCA_019243075.1 Bradyrhizobium sp. | reverse complement strand
GGTCGAGAAGGAGGAGGTCAAACGCAAGCTGTTCCACGACCTCTGCGCGATCCTCAAGCCGGACGCGCTGATCGCTTCCAATACCTCGTCGATCTCGATCACGCGGCTGGCGTCGACCACCGACCGCCCCGAGCGTTTCATCGGGATTCACTTCATGAATCCGGTGCCGCTGATGGAGCTGGTGGAATTGATCCGCGGCATCGCCACCGACGACTCGACCTTCGATGCTGCCAAGGAGTTCGTCGGCAAGCTCGGCAAGCAGGTCGCGGTATCGGAGGATTTTCCGGCCTTCATCGTCAACCGCATCCTGCTGCCGATGATCAACGAGGCGATCTACACGCTGTATGAAGGGGTCGGAAACGTCGAGGCGATCGATGCCGCGATGAAGCTCGGCGCCCACCACCCGATGGGCCCGCTGGAGCTGGCCGATTTCATCGGCCTCGATACCTGCCTTTCGATCATGCAGGTGCTGCACGAAGGGCTGGCCGATTCGAAATACCGGCCGTGCCCGCTGCTTGTGAAATACGTCGAGGCCGGCTGGCTCGGGCGCAAAACCCAGCGCGGCTTCTACGATTATCGCGGCGCCAAGCCGGTCCCGACGCGGTAGGCCGCGATCGTTTCGTAGCCGCGGGCAAAGGTCGCGGGGAGCGCCGTGCGCGCCATGATCACGGCAGTGGCACGCTTCGCTTTTGTCCAACCTAACATTTGCCCATTTCCATCCCCCGTTAACATTCATCCCCTACGGTGCCGCCCGGGGTCTTGGGGTATGGACGTATGGATATGAGTCTCGTGGCGTCCGTCCTGATGAATCAGGCGGCGGCGATTCAGTCGCAGGTTTCGACCTCGGTGCTGAAATCCAACCTGGATGCACAGAAATCGGCCGTCGAGACCCTGCTTGGCGGCGCCCAGCAGACGCTCTCCCTCGGGAATGTCGGCGCCGGGGTCGGCGGCAACCTGAATATTTCGGCCTAATCCCCTGTTGCGGCCGCACCGGTCGCGGCCTCGACCAGCTTGAGCGCATCCTCGCTGTCCCACTGCGCTGGGCCGGCGATGGTCGCGATTTCGCAGCCCTGGCCGTCGACCAGCACCGAGGTGGGCATGCCCAGCGCCCGTCCGATCGACTTAAGATCTTGGAAAACTTTGGCTTTCTGATCCTTGAAATAGCCGAGCTGGGTCAGCTTGGCTTCGTTCAAAAAGCTCTTCGGCTTTTCGGGGTCGCGGGTGTCGATATTGATCGCCACCACCTCGAAATTCGGGCTTCTGAGCTTGGTCTGCAGCCCCTCCAGCGACGGCATTTCCTTGCGGCAGGGCACACACCAAGTGGCCCAGAGGTTCACAAGTACGGTCTTGCCGCGCCAGTCCGAGAGCTTTTTCGGCTGGCCGTCGCCGTCCTCAAAAGCGAGGTCCGGCAGTTTTAGCGGTGCGGTCGCCATGGTCAGCGCCGCCACCTCGCCATGCGCCAGCGGCGCGATCTTTTTTGCGGTCGCCACGGCCGCGCGGCAGGCCGGATCACCGCCGGCCTTCATGTCGCCAAGCCCCACCACCCCGATATAGCCGATCAGCCCGCCGAGCACGACCGCCCCGATCACGAGGGGCAGGCGCGCGGTGGCGAGGCGGAACGGGGCAGTTTCGGGCATAGGGTATGTCATCCTGGGGCGGATACGGCTATGCAGGGGCCTATATTACGCCGGCTCCCGCCGGCAAAGGGTGCGCTCTCCTGACGCGCGCGGATGTGAACGGGCCAATCGAGCAAGAATCATGAGCAATAAGATGTGGGGCGGCCGGTTTTCCGAGCGCCCCGACGCAATCATGGAGGAAATCAACGTCTCCATCGACGTCGACCGGCATCTCTATGCGCAGGACATCGCGGCGTCGAAGGCGCATGCGGCGATGCTGGCGGAGCAGGGTATCATCACCGCCTCCGATGCGAAGAGCATCGGCAGGGGCCTCGACGCCATTCTCGCCGAGATCGGCAAGGGCGGCTTCGAGTTCAAGCGCGCGTTGGAAGATATCCATATGAATGTCGAGAGCCGGCTCTCCGAGCTGATCGGGCCGGCTGCCGGGCGGCTGCACACGGCTCGCTCCCGCAATGACCAGGTCGCGACCGATTTCCGCCTCTATGTCCGCGATACGATCGATCAGACCGACGCGGCGCTGGAGAATTTCCAGCGCGCGCTGGTGACGCGCGCCGCCGAGCACGCGGCGACGGTGATGCCCGGTTTCACGCATCTTCAGACCGCGCAGCCCGTCACTTTCGGCCATCATCTGCTCGCCTATGTCGAGATGGCCGCGCGCGACCGCGGCCGCTTTGCCGATGCGAGGAAGCGCCTGAACGAATCGCCGCTCGGCGCCGCCGCGCTCGCAGGCACCTCGTTTCCGATCGACCGCAACGCCACCGCCAAGGCGCTCGGCTTCGACCGGCCCATGGCCAATTCGCTCGATGCGGTCTCCGACCGCGATTTCGTGCTGGAGACGCTGTCGGCGGCGGCGATCTGCGCCGTGCATCTGTCGCGCTTTGCTGAAGAGATCGTGGTGTGGACCTCCCCGCTGGTGGGCTTGGTGCGGCTGTCCGACAAGTTCACCACCGGCTCTTCCATCATGCCGCAGAAGCGCAACCCCGACGCGGCGGAACTGGTGCGCGCCAAGACCGGCCGGGTGATCGGTGCGCTGACCGCGCTCCTGATCGTGATGAAGGGCCTGCCACTCGCCTATCAAAAGGACATGCAGGAGGACAAGCAGGGCGCGATGGAGGCGTTTGCCGCGCTGTCGCTGGCGATCCGCGCCATGACCGGCATGGTCGAGGACATCGTTCCGGACGAAGCGCGGATGAGGGCGGCTGCCGGCGATGGCTACGCCACGGCGACCGATCTCGCCGACTGGCTGGTGCGCACGCTGAAAATGCCGTTCCGCGAGGCCCATCATGTCACCGGCCGAATCGTCGCGCTGGCTTCGAAGCAGGGCGTGGCGCTGCACGAATTGCCCTTGCAGGCGATGCAGGAGGTCGAGCCGAAGATCACGGCGGAGGCGCTGAAGGCGCTTTCGGTCGAATCTTCGGTGAAGAGCCGGACCAGTTTCGGCGGCACCGCGCCGAAGAATGTGGCGGCGCAGGCCAAAGCCTGGGCCAAGCGGCTCGAAAAACAGCGAAAATAGGGTGGAGCAAACGAATTTGACTGCAATTTCGTGGGACGGCTGCTCTCGCCACGGCAAGGCAATCTTTGTATGGTGCGGCCCGCATTGGGGATATCGTCGTGATCAGTAACTTCCGCCCGGCGCCGGGATGGACCGTCGTGCTCTTGAGCGTGGTTGCGCTGTCGCTGGCTGGCTGCGGCCGCAAGGGCCCGCTGGACCTGCCGCCGACCGCGAGCAATGCGCCGCCGACGGCTCAGGCGGCTCCGACCGACACCGAGGCTGAGAACGCCGCGAAGCCGAGCGTGTTCAATCCGAATTATGGAGCCGACGCGCCGCCAACCGCGCCCCGCGGCACCAAGAAATCGTTTATCCTCGACCCGCTGCTCAGCGACAAATAAGACCGCCGGCGCCGCCATGAATCACTTCGACTATCGCGACGGCGTGCTGCACGCCGAGGCGGTCAACCTCTCTCGTCTGGCGGAAGCCGTCGGCACGCCCTTTTATTGCTATTCGACCGCGACGCTGGAGCGGCATTTCCGCGTGTTCGCCGAAGCCTTTGCCGGCGAGAAGGTGCTGGTCTGCTACGCGATGAAAGCCAATTCCAACCAGTCGGTGCTGCGCACGCTGGCGAAGCTCGGCGCCGGCGCGGACGTGGTCTCGGGCGGCGAATTGAAGCGCGCGCTCGCCGCCGGCATCCCAGCCCAGAAGATCCTGTTTTCCGGCGTCGGCAAGTCCGAGGCGGAACTCCGCGCCGCGCTCGCCGCCGACATCCTCTGCATCAATGTCGAATCCGAGCCGGAGCTGGAACTGCTGTCCAGGCTTGCGGTCGAGACCGGCCGCACGGCTCGCGTCTCCGTGCGCGTCAATCCCGATGTCGATGCCGGCACCCATGCGAAAATCTCGACCGGCAAATCCGAGAACAAGTTCGGCATTCCGATTTCGCGCGCCCGCGAGGTCTATGCCCGCGCCGCCAAGCTGCCGGGCATCAGGGTGACGGGCGCCGACATGCATATCGGCAGCCAGATCACCGATCTGGCGCGAATGGAAACCGCGTTCCGGATGCTCGCCGAGTTCGTGCAGACCCTGCGCGCCGACGGCCACGACATCGCCCATGTCGATTTCGGCGGCGGGCTCGGCATTCCCTACTACATGGACCGCGAGGCGCCGCCCGCGCCCGACGCCTATGCCGCCATGGTCAAGCGCGTCACGCATAATCTCGGCTGCACGCTGATGTTCGAACCGGGGCGGATGATCGTCGGCAACGCCGGCATCCTCGTCACCAGGGTGATCTATGTGAAGCATGCCGAGGGCAAGAACTTCGTCATCATCGATGCGGCGATGAACGACCTGATCCGCCCGACGCTCTATGAAGCCCATCACGACATTCTGCCGGTGAGCCAGCCCGGAAAGGGCGCGCGCATCCTGGTCGCCGATGTGGTCGGGCCCGTCTGCGAGACCGGCGATTACCTCGCCCTCGACCGCACCCTGCCGGAGCCCAGGGCCGGCGATCTCCTGGCGATCATGACGGCCGGCGCTTACGGCGCGGTGCAGTCGGGCACGTACAATACGCGGCCCTTGATCCCGGAAGTGCTGGTAAAGGACGACCAGTACGCCGTGGTCCGACCGCGCCTGGACGTGGACGCGCTGATTGCGATGGATCAGCCGGCACCGTGGCTGTGATTCGCCAACCGCATAAACGTCGTCCTCCGGAAAGCTAGGGA
>JAFAUV010000271.1 GCA_019243075.1 Bradyrhizobium sp. | reverse complement strand
AGTTTACATTCCAGCGGGCGTCGACCTCACCGAGCCCGCCGACCCGGATTGGGGCAAAGCCTATGAGTAGGGCCATGCCCCTTCTCCTTGATACGCACGCGGCGGTTTGGGTTACCGAAGGCCTGCCGATTGCGCCGGGGGCCTCTGAAGCGATGGATACCGTATATCGGGCCGGGAGCACGATCTTCGTTTCAGCGATCACCGCCTGGGAGATTGGTCTGCTGGTCGCACGCAATCGCATCGGTCTCTCGTCAAGGCCGGAGCGCTGGTTTCAAAAAGTGCTGGCTATTCCCGGCGTGAAGCTCGCCGAGCTTACGCCAGATATTCTTATCCAATCCTCGTTTCTACCGGGCGATCCGCCGCGCGATCCGGCTGATCGCATCATCATTGCAACCGCGCGCGATATCGGCGCAACCTTGATCACACGCGACCGCCTGCTGCTGAAATACGGCGAGAATGGCCAGATCCACGCGCTCGCGTGCTGATCATTCCGCCGCGGTCACGGCCTCCGGCAGCTTGCCGCCATTGCCGTAGCGCTGCTCGATATAGTCGATCACCAGCGCCTTGAAGTCGGCGGCGATCGTCGGACCGCGCAGCGTGCGGAACTTCTTGCCGTCGACGAAGACCGGCGCGGCCGGCGCCTCGCCGGTGCCGGGCAGCGAGATGCCGATATTGGCGTGCTTGGATTCGCCGGGGCCGTTGACGATGCAGCCCATCACCGCGACGTTGAGCTGCTCGACGCCGGGATATTTGCTCTTCCAGACCGGCATCTCGTCGCGGATGAAATCCTGGATCGAGCGTGCCAGCTCCTGGAACGTGGTCGAGGTGGTGCGGCCGCAGCCCGGGCAGGCCGCAACCAGCGGCACGAAGGTGCGGAACCCCATGGTCTGCAGCAGTTCCTGGCCGACCTGCACTTCGCGGGTGCGGTCGCCGCCGGGCTCCGGCGTCAGGGAGATGCGGATGGTGTCGCCGATGCCCTGCTGCAGCAGGATGCCGAGCGCGGCGGAGGAGGCGACGATACCCTTGGAGCCCATGCCGGCCTCGGTGAGGCCGAGATGGATCGCATAGTCGCAGCGGCGCGCGAGATCCTGATAGACCGCGATCAAATCCTGCACAGCCGACACCTTGGCCGACAGGATGATGCGATTCCTGGGCATGCCAAGTTCTTCCGCGCGCGCGGCCGACAGCAGCGCCGACTGCACCATGGCTTCGCGCGTCACCGCACGGGCATCGCGCGGATTGCTTGATGCCGTGTTCTCGTCCATCAGCCTGGTGAGCAGTTCCTGGTCGAGCGAACCCCAGTTCGCGCCGATGCGGACCGGCTTGTTGTTCTTGTTGGCGATCTCGATGATGTCGGCGAACTGCGTGTCGCGCTTGTCCTTGAAGCCGACATTGCCGGGATTGATGCGGTATTTGTCGAGCGCCTCGGCGCAGGCCGGATATTGGGCGAGCAGCTTGTGGCCGATGTAGTGGAAATCGCCGATCAGGGGCGTATTGATGCCCTGCTTGCGCAGGCCGTCGCGGATGTGCGGGACGGCGGCGGCGGCCTCCTCGCGATCGACGGTGATGCGCACCATTTCGGAGCCGGCGCGGGCCAGCGCGGCGACCTGGGCCACCGTTGCTTCGACGTCGGCGGTATCGGTATTGGTCATCGACTGCACCACAATCGGGGCGCCGCCGCCGACGGCGACCTCGCCGACCTTCACCTGAGTGGTCTGATGCCGGGCGCTGGGGCCGGCAATGTCGATCTCGGAGATTTTTTCTGCTCTATTCATGGGCCAATCGAATATCAGGTTTTGATGACATTCACCAAGGGGTGTGGAGACATCGGGCTGGACCGGCGCAACCGAGCTTTCCCAGCGCAAATTCAACAGGTTATCGGCCGAATGTCGGTCACCCGGCGGCGGGCGCATGACCGCTATATTGGGCCGGATTGGCTCAAATCAAAGGGCAATTCGGTGCGGGGCGAGGTGGAGTGCCAATCCTACGCCGGTACATTCGGATCGGGGACGACCTCCGGTCCGGTCACTTCCGACCGGTTGACGAGATAAAGCCCGGCGATCACAAGCACGGCCGCGGCGCCGAACGCGAGCGTGAGTTCGTCATGCATGATCAGATAGCTCGCGACGACGCCGAACAGCGGCGTGATGAAGGTGAAGGCGGAAAGCTTGCTCGCGGAATAGGCCTGCACCAGCGCAAACCAGATCGTGAAGGTCAGCCCGACGACCCAGATCGCCTGATAGGTGACGACCGAGATCGCCAGCAGCCCCGGGGCGTGCGTGAACTTCTCGCCGGAGAGCCAGGCGGCAGCGGCAAGAATCGGGATCGAGATCGCGACTTGATAGCCGAGCGCCTTCTCCGGCGGTGCGTTGCGTAACTTCGTGCCCTTGGCGATGACCGTGGTCGCGCCCCACAGCGCGCCGCCACCCACAATCATGAGATCGCCCAGAACGACGCTGGCGTCGACATTGGCCTGCGGCATGCCGATGGCAACCGCGACCCCGGCAAAGCTCAAGGCGAGACCGGTCCATTGCGAGGCGCGCAGGCGCTCGCCAAGCAGCCGAAACGAGCCGAGCGCGACGAAGAACGGCGCAGTGTAGAGAAACACCACCGCGCGCGAGGCGGTGGTGAGGCGCAAGCCCTGATAGATCAGCACGAACTCGAAGCCGAACAGGACGCCGGCGAGCACGCCGGGCCAGAGCGAGCCGTCGCGCCCGAAGAATTTCACGCCGCGCAGCCGGGCGACGATCAGCAGCACCGGCAGCGCGCCGATCGAGCGAAAGGTCGCCTGCAGCATCGGTGGAATATCCGGCAGCGCGAGCTTGATCGCGATCTGGTTGAAGCCCCAGGAGATGCACAGCACCAGCATCAACGCGATGGCGCCCGGGCTGAGCGGCCGCCCGGCATCTGGCTTGATCTTATCTGACATTTTTTCCCTTGGGTGCCGGCTTGATCGCCGTCTTATTCTAGGCGTGGTGAGATTGAGCAGCGTTGCGACCGCGGCGACGCTGCGCTCCCTCTCCCGCGTGCAGGCGAGGGTTGGGATGGCGGGTCGCCGCGAGGTAGCACTGCCCGCGCGGAGAGGGTTTCGCCCACCCGGCTGCTTCGATCAAAGCCATCGCGCGCTAAGCCGCCCTCTGGCAATGCGCGCAGGTGCCGGTGATTTCGACGACGGAGAGCCTGGGCGCAAAGCCGGAGGCGCGCGCCGCGGCAGTCAGGCTTTGCGCGACCGGCGCGGCCGGAATCTCACCGACCGAACCGCAGCGCTCGCAGATCAGAAACGCCACCAGCGAGGCCGCGTCGTGGTCATGCGCGCAGGCGAGATAGGCATTGCGGCTCTCGATGCGGTGCACGAAGCCGTTCGCCATCAGAAAATCGAGCGCGCGATAGACCGTGATCGGCGCCGGCCGCGGCATCGATCTGGCGAGTTCGTCGATCACCTCATAGGCCCCGAGCGGCCGGTGGCTGGACGACAGCGCCTGCAACACCTGGCGCCGGATCGGGGTGAATTTCTGCGCCCGCTGCTTGCAGACTTCTTCCGCATGGGTGATCGCATCCGCAGTGCAGCGGTCATGATCGTGGTCAGGTGCGGGAAAAGCCGGCTTGGTCGAGGTCATCGGCGCCTTACTAACATTTTCCCGAAACTTGCCAAAGCCCGGGTGGAACCGGCGCAAGCCATGTGCTGGGGGCGGGTCTGCCCTCTGTTAACCGGCCGTGAAACAATGATACGCTAGCTTATTATATTGCGAGCTCATTGGAGACCTTGCTTATGACCCGACGTTCCGCGGACATAAATTTCCTGTTCGCGCTCGGCGAGGTGCAGCGGCTCATGCGCGCCTTTGCCGACAGGGAGGCCGCCCGCTATGGCATCACCCGCGCGCAATGGGCGGTGCTGGCCAAGGTGGAGCGCAGCGAGGGGATGAAGCAGACGGAACTCGCCGAGCAGCTCGAAATGCAGCCGATCACGCTGACGCGGCTGATCGACAAGCTCTGCGAGAACGACTGGATCGAGCGCCGCGGCGACGCCAGCGATCGCCGCGTCAACCGCCTCTATCTGAAGAAGGCCGCCCGTCCGTTGCTCGGCAAGCTCGCCGGATTGAAATCCGACATCACTGCGACCGCGCTTGAGGGGCTCAGCCCCGCCGAGGCCGAGCGCTTCGTGACCCAGCTCGAAAGCATCAAGGAAAACGTGCGTCAGGCGCTTCAGAATACCGAGACGCAAATGCCCAAGAAAGAACAACGCTATGGCTGATCCCGTCCTGAAATTCCCGCCCGAACAGAAGGGCGAGCCCGCCGGCCGGCCAACCAGGAAGCTCGCCGCCGAGCCGCGGCGCCGCCTGCTCGCGGGCCTGCGGCACTACCGCCGCTTTCTTCTGCTCGTCGTGCTGCCGATCGCGGTCGCGATCGCGGGTTTCGTGTTCTATCTCAATGGCGGCCGTTATGTCGGCACCGACGACGCCTATGTCGGCGCGCAGAAGGTGCTGATCACGCCCGACATCTCGGGCAAGATCGACAAGGTCGTGGTCAAGGAGGGCCAGCGCGTCAAGCAAGGGGACGTCTTGTTCGAGATCGATCCGCAGCCGTTCCAGTTCGCGCTCGACCAGGCCAAGGCCCAGCTCGAGCAGGCCAAGACCAGCTACGAGAACCTGAAGGCCAACATCAAGATCTACGGCCAGATGGCGGACTTGATGCAGCAGACGGTCGATCTGAAGGATAAAGACGTTGCGCGCAAGTCGACGCTGGCCAGGAGCAGCTTCGGCTCGCAACTCGATCTCGACAACGCCAACAATGCGGCGGTCACCTCGCGGGCCGAATACGCCTTCGTCCAGCAGCAGCTCTCCACGGCCAGGACGCAGTTGCTCGGCAATGCCGACCTGCCGATCGAGCAGTTCCCGCCCTACAGCCAGGCCAAGGCGGCGCTGGACATGGCGCAGCGCAACCTCGATCACACCGTCTTGCGCGCGCCGATGGACGGCATCGCCACTCAGGTCGACCAGATCCAGCTCGGCCGTTTCGTCGCCGCCGGCACGCCGGTGTTCTCGGTCATCGACATCGCCAATCCATGGGTCGATGCCAATCCGAAGGAATCGGACTTCACCTATGTCGCCGTCGGCCAGCCCGTCGAGCTCGACGTCGACGCTTTCCCGAACCACCTCTTCAAGGGTTACGTCGGTTCGCTCTCGCCCGGCACCGGCGCACAATTCGCCATCCTGCCGCCGCAGAACGCCACCGGCAATTTCGTGAAGGTGGTGCAGCGCGTGCCCGTGCGCATCTATTTCGATCAAAACGATCCGTTCGTGAAGAAGCTGAAGGCCGGCATGAGCGTCTATGCCACCATCGACACCGGGCACAAGCGCTCGCTCGCCGGCCTCTTCGGCCTGTCGCCGGCTGCGGCGACACCGGATCAGGAATAGGTCGCCTCGATGTCGCCGACCGCGCTACCGGTAGCGTCGACGGCTCCGGGCCTACGCCGGAACATGGTGACGATCTGCGCCATGATGGCGACCGTCATGCAGGCGCTCGACACGACGATCGCCAACGTCGCGCTGCCCTACATGCAGGGCACGCTCTCGGCCTCGCAGGACCAGATCAACTGGGTGCTGACCTCCTACATCGTCGCCGCTGCGATCATGACCGCGCCCGTGGGCTGGATCGCCAACCGCTTCGGGCGCAAGCGCATCTTCATCATCTGCTCGGCGGGCTTCACGGCCGCCTCCGTGCTGTGCGGACTGGCGCAGGACATCAACCAGATGGTGCTGTTCCGCCTGCTGCAGGGCGTGTTCGGCGCGGCGCTGGTGCCGCTGTCGCAGGCGGTCATGCTCGACATGTACACGTTGCAGGAGCGCGCCAAGGCGATGTCGATCTGGGGCATGGGCGTGATGATGGGCCCGATCATGGGGCCGTCATTGGGAGCGTGGCTGACCGAGACCTATTCCTGGCACTGGGTGTTCTTCGTCAACCTGCCGTTCGGCTTCATCACCGTGCTCGGCCTGATGATCTTCATGGAGGAGACCAAAAAGGACCTGAACCTGAAGTTCGACTGGTTCGGCTTCACCGCGCTCGCGATGGCGATCGGGTCGCTGCAGCTCGCGCTCGACCGCGGGGAGCAGCTCGGCTGGCTGGAATCGAACGAGATCATCATCGAGTTCATCGTTTCGGCCGTCGGCTTCTACTATTTCTTCGCGCATTCGTTGACGACTTCGCGGCCCTTCATCCAGTTCGCGCTGTTCACCGACCGCAACTTCCTCACCGGCTGCATCTTCATGACGGTGCTGGGGCTCGTGCTGTACTCGACCATGGCGCTGGCTTCGCCGTACTTGCAGAACGTGATCGGCTATCCCATCATCAGCGCGGGATTGCTGCTCGCAACCCGCGGCTGCGGCACCTTCGTCGCCATGATGCTGGTCGGCCGCCTGATGCGCTATATCGAGGCGCGCACGCTGATCATCTCCGGCCTCTCCATCACCGCGCTGTCGCTGTACTACATGACCGCCTGGACCGACCAGACCGGCGCGCCCGAAATCGTCACCATCTCCATCATCCAGGGTTTCGGCTTCGGCCTGGTGTTCGTGCCGCTGTCGACGGTGTCGTTCATGACCCTGCCCGGCCATCTTCGCACCGATGGCACCTCGATGCTGACCCTGATGCGCAATGTCGCGAGCTCGATCGGCATCTCCGTGGCGATCGCGCAGCTCACCGAGGGTGGGCGGCGCACCTATGCGATCCTCAACAACGATGTGAATCCGTTCAATCAGGCCATGCAGATGCCCGACGTGGCCGGCATGATCAACATGAACACCGATCACGGACGTGCGATGGCGGACGTGATGATCGCTCTGCAGGCGCAGATCATCGCCTTCTCACAGGACTATCAGCTTATCATGCTCTTCATCCTGGCCTCGATCCCGCTCGCGATCATGATCGGCTCGACCAAGGCCGCCCTGCGCAAGCAGGCCGCCGGGCCGGAACATGCGGTGATGGAATAGTTGCTCTTCACCTCTTCCCGTATAAGGACGGGAGAGGTGAAGATTCACACATCGAAGAACACCGTCTCGTCGCCGCCCTGCAGCCGCAGGTCGAGCCTGTAGGCTGCGGCGCCGCCGCCGGACGCGCGGGTCGCAATCAGCGTCGCGCGGCGGTCTTCCGGCACCAGCGCCAGCACGGGATCGCCGGCGTTGGCTTTTTCGTCCCCGAAATAGATCCGCGTATAGAGATGGCGCAACATGCCCCGTGCGAACACGGCGACCAAAAGATGCGGCGCCTGCGGCTTGCCGTCGGGATCGGGCACCGAGCCCGGCTTGACGGTATCGAAAACATAGGCCCCGTTGGCGTCGGTGCCGCAGCGGCCGAACCCGCGGAACTTGGTGTTCGGCAGCGCGCGCTTGTGCTGCGGATCGGCGAAGCGGCCCTGCGCATCCGCCTGCCAGATTTCCAGCATGCAATCCGGCACCGGCGCGCCATCGCCGTCGAACACCCGACCCTCGACACGGATGCGTTCGCCGGTCGCGTCCGGCGTGATCAGGTCGCCGGTGAAGGCGTCATTCCAATCGTACTGGCCGGCCGGCGTCAGACCGTATTTGAAGAACGGACCGACGGTCTGTGACGGCGTGATACCCTTGTCCTGCACTTAGCTGTTCTCCATGGGGGTGGCGTTCCTGCCGCGCAGCACGATGTTGAAGCGATAGCACAGCGCCCATTCCGGCTGGGTGTTTTCGAGATCGAAGCTCGACACCATCCGCATCCGTGCCTTTTCGTCCGGCACCGCATTGAAGATCGGATCGAACTCGAACAGGGGATCGCCCGGGAAATACATCTGCGTCACCAGGCGCGAGATGAAGGAATGGCCGAACACCGAGAAGTGGATATGCGCCGGTCGCCAGGCATTGTGGTGATTGCCCCAGGGATAGGCGCCGGGCTTGATGGTGATGAACTTGTAGTAGCCGGACGCATCCGACTGGGTGCGGCCGGCGCCGGTGAAATTCGGATCGAGCGGCGCCGGATGCTGGTCGCGGACGTGGATGTAGCGGCCGCAGGCATTGGCCTGCCAGATTTCGAGCAGCGTGTTCGGAACGCCGCGGCCGTCCTCGTCCAGCACATGGCCGTGCACGATGATGCGCTCGCCGAGCGGCTCGCTCTTGTGCATGGTGGTGAGATCATTGTCGCCGGCGCGCACGCTCTCATGGCCATAGACCGGGCCGGTCAGCTCCGAGAGCGTATGGCGCATCGGGATCAAGGGCTTTTGCGGCGCGCGCAGAAGCGAGCTCCGATAGTCCGGCGACAGCGGCAGCGGATGCGCCCTGTTGCTCTCGATGGGGTAGATGAGGGTCATTGTCAGGCTCCTGTGGTCACCCCTCATGGTGAGGAGGCGCGCTCGCGCGGGCTCGAACCATGAGGCCCGACTGAGGCCTCGCCCTTCGAGACGCGCGTTCCGCGCCCCTCAGGGTGAGGACCCGCAACTCTCAATTCAACTTCTCGATCGCGACGGCGACGCCCTGGCCGACGCCGACGCACATGGTGGCGAGCGCGCGCCTTCCCCCGCGCTTCTCCATGCCGTGCACCGCCGTCATTGCGAGGCGCGCGCCGCTCATCCCAAGCGGATGACCGAGCGCGATCGCGCCGCCATGCGGGTTGACGAAATCGGCGTCCTCCTTGACGCCGAGCTGGCGCAGGCAAGCGATACCCTGCGAGGCGAAGGCTTCATTGAGCTCGATCAAATCGAAATCGCCGATCTTCAATCCCAGCCGCTCCATCAGCTTGCGCGTCGCCGGCACCGGGCCGATGCCCATGATGCGCGGTGGCACCGCGGCCGAGGCAAGACCCAGGATTTTAGCGCGCGGCGTCAGGCCATGCTTCTTCACCGCCGCTTCGGAGGCCAGGATCATCGCGGCGGCGCCGTCATTGACGCCGGAGGCATTGCCGGCCGTCACCGTGCCGGGATTGCGGACGATCGGCTTCAGCCTGGCGAGGCCTTCCACCGTGGTCTCGGGGCGCGGATGCTCGTCCTTGTCGACCACGATCGGACCGGCCTTGCCGCCGGCAATCGTGATCGGGATGATTTCTTCGGCAAAATAGCCGGACTTGATCGCGGCGCCCGCACGCTGCTGCGAGCGGATCGCGAACGCGTCCTGATCGGCGCGCGACACCTGGAATTCCTCGGCGACGTTCTCGCCGGTCTCGGGCATCGCGTCGACGCCGTATTGCGCCTTCATCAGCGGATTGATGAAGCGCCACCCGATGGTGGTATCGAAGATGTCGGCCGAGCGCGAGAACGCTTCCGCCGCCTTGCCCATCACGAAGGGCGCGCGGGTCATTGATTCGACGCCGCCGGCGATCGCGAGATCGATCTCGCCGGCGCGGATCGCGCGGCCCGCGCTGCCGACCGCATCAAGCCCCGAGGCGCAGAGGCGATTGATGGTCTGGCCCGGAACCGACTCCGGCAGGCCTGCCAAAAGCAGCGCCATGCGCGCCACGTTGCGATTGTCCTCACCGGCCTGGTTGGCGCAGCCGAAATAGACCTCGTCGACCTGCGACCAGTCGAGCTTGGGGTGCTTTTCCATCAGCGCCTTGATCGGAGCCGCCGCGAGGTCGTCGGCGCGCACCTTGGCGAGCGAACCGCCGAAACGGCCGATCGGGGTCCTGACGGCATCACAAATAAAGACATCACCCATCGGCGTTCTCCCTGAGCGGCTGGCATTGATGTCGAGTTGTAGGAGCGGCATATCGGCCCGTCAATTGACGGTTTCGCCGCCCGGCGCTGCCTTGCAGGGGTGGAAAACCGGCGTCGGCGGCGCAATTGAATAGGATGGGTCGGCGAAATTGGCTAGGTTGCGGCCGCCCATGACCATCCAGCAGCCCGTGCCAGTTCCGTCCCCGCCCACTGAGGCCGCGCTACCAGCGGAAGCCACTGCGCGGGTCACGCCGATGATGGAGCAGTATCTCGAGATCAAGGCCGCCCATCCCGGGCTCCTGCTGTTCTACCGGATGGGCGACTTCTACGAGCTGTTCTTCGAGGATGCCGAGATTGCCTCGAAAGCGCTCGGCATCGTGCTGACCAAGCGCGGCAAGCACCAGGGCATGGATATCCCGATGTGCGGCGTCCCGGTCGAGCGCTCGGAAGATTATCTGCATCGCCTGATCGGCGCCGGCCACCGTGTCGCGGTATGCGAGCAGACCGAGGACCCGGCTGCGGCGCGGGCGCGCGGCTCCAAGAGCGTGGTGAAGCGCGCCGTCATTCGCCTGGTGACGCCCGGCACGCTCACGGAAGATACGCTGCTCGATGCCCGCACCAATAATTACCTGCTGGCGATTGCGCGGGCGCGATCGTCAAGCGGCGGCGACCGCTTCGGGCTCGCCTGGATCGACATTTCCACCTGCGAGTTCATGGTGACGGAGTGCGCGGGCGGCGAATTGCAGGCGGCACTGGCGCGCATCAATCCGAATGAAGCGATCGTCACTGACGTGCTTTATGGCGATAGCGAGTTTGCGGACCTGCTCAATCAGCTGCCGACGGTGACGCCGCTGACCCGCGACGTCTTCGACAGCTCCACCGCCGAGCGGCGGCTGTGCGATTATTTCGCGGTCGCGACCATGGATGGGCTCGCCGCGATGTCGCGGCCGGAAGCCACCGCCGCGGCCGCCGCCGTCACCTATATCGACCGCACCCAGGTCGGCAAACGCCCCCCGCTGTCGCCTCCTGCGCGCGAGGCCACCGGTTCCACGATGGCGATCGACCCCGCCACCCGCGCCAATCTCGAACTGACCCGGACCCTCGCGGGCGAACGGCGAGGTTCGCTGCTCGATGCCATCGATTGCACCGTAACCCCGGCCGGATCGCGGCTACTCGCGCAGCGCCTCGCCGCACCGCTGACCGACACGGCGCAGATCGCGCGGCGGCTGGATGCCGTCGGCGCCTTTGTTGCCGATGGCGCAGCCCGCCAGGACATCCGCTCGATCCTGCGCGTCGCACCGGACATGTCGCGCGCGCTGGCGCGGCTGGCGGTCGGACGCGGCGGGCCGCGGGACCTTGCAGGCCTTCGCGATGGCATCCTCGCCGCCGAGCAGGCGTTGGCGCGGCTGACGGAAATGGAACAACCGCCGCAGGAAATCGCTGCCGCGATCGCGAGCTTGCGCAAACCCTCGCGGGCGCTGGCGCAGGAATTTGCGCGCGCGCTGGCCGAGCAGCTGCCGCTGGTCAAGCGTGACGGCGGCTTCGTCCGTGAGGGCTATGAGCAGGCGCTCGACGAGGCGCGCAGCCTGCGCGATGCCTCGCGGCTCGTGGTCGCGGCCATGCAGGCGCGCTATGCCGACGCGACCTCCGTCAAGGGCCTCAAAATCCGGCACAACAATGTGCTCGGCTATTTCGTCGAGGTCACGGCGCAGCATGGCGACAAGCTGATGTCGCCGCCGCTGAATGCCACCTTCATCCATCGCCAGACGCTGGCTGGGCAGGTTCGTTTCACCACGGCGGAGCTTGGCGAAATCGAAGCCAAGATCGCCAACGCCGGCGAGCGCGCGCTCAATCTCGAGCTCGAGATCTTCGAGCGCCTCTGCGCCAATGCGCTGGCGGCGAGCGACGATCTGCGTGCGGCCGCGCATGCCTTTGCGCTGCTCGATGTCGCCACGTCACTCGCCAAGCTCGCGGTCGAGGACAATTACGTGCGGCCGGAGATTGGCGCTTCGCTCGGCTTTGCCATCGAGGCCGGCCGGCATCCCGTGGTCGAGCAGGCCTTGAAGCGCGAAGGCCAGCCCTTCATCGCCAACACCTGCGATCTCTCGCCGGCACCTGGCCAGAAATCCGGCCAGCTATGGCTGATCACCGGCCCGAACATGGCCGGCAAATCCACCTTTCTGCGCCAGAACGCGCTGATTGCGCTGCTGGCGCAGATCGGCTCGTTCGTGCCGGCGGCGCGGGCCCGGATCGGGATCGTCGACCGGCTGTTCTCGCGGGTCGGCGCGGCGGATGATCTCGCGCGCGGGCGCTCGACCTTCATGGTCGAGATGGTGGAGACGGCCGCCATCCTGAACCAGGCAACCGAGCGCTCGCTGGTGATCCTGGACGAGATCGGACGCGGGACGGCGACCTTCGACGGGCTCTCGATCGCATGGGCCGCGATCGAGCATCTGCATGAGAGTAACCGCTGTCGTACGCTGTTTGCCACGCATTATCACGAGCTGACCGCGCTTTCCGCCAAACTGCCGCGGATGTTCAATGCTACCGTCCGCGTGAAGGAATGGCAGGGCGACGTCGTGTTCCTGCATGAGGTGCTGCCGGGCTCGGCGGACCGCTCCTATGGCATCCAGGTGGCGAAGCTCGCAGGCCTGCCGCCGCCGGTGATCGCGCGCGCCAAGGCCGTGCTCGCAAAGCTTGAGGCGCAGGACCGCGGCCAGAGCGCGCGAGCGCTCGCCGACGATCTGCCGCTGTTCGCGGTGCCATCGCGCGGCGGCGCCGAGCCCGCGCCGCCCAGCGAAGCAGAGCAATTGGTGAAGGCGGTGAAGGCGCTGCATCCGGACGAGATGTCGCCGCGCGAGGCACTGGAGGCGCTGTATCGTCTCAAGTCGCTCGCGGGCAAGACGAGGCCGTGATGCTGGCCGCGTGGCTGCTCGTATGGCTCGCGCTCGCGGCCGGATTGCTGCAGGTCCTGATCTGCGGCGTGATCCTGTTCTCCGCGCGCTGGTCGATTCCCGTCGCGCTGATTTTCCTGGCACTACCCTTCGTACCGCTGATCCTGATGCAGGAAATCCGCGGCTGGCGACGGCTCGATCCGGTCGTCCCGGCGATCGCCGCGCTGCTGTCGATCGCGGCATCCGCCGGTTTCTACTGGGAGCTGTTCAAGCAAATGGCGGAGTGACGGTATTTCGCGAAGCACCGCGGCTTTGAGCAAAGCGCAGCGTGCCCACCGATATGGCCCCGACTGGCAAAGTTGGCGGCGCTAACGAAGCCTTTGCCCACCTTCCGCCTTCGCCAAGCGCGCTTTCCTGCGCCCGACCTGCCACAGCATCAGGTTCCAGCTCACGCAGGTCGCAAGCGCAAGGCTCAAGCCCGCCGCCGAGCCGAGATGCAGCGCGCCGACATGCAGCACGGCGATCGCCATGCCAAACCCCATCAGGCCCCAGGCGCTGTTGGCCATCACGGCGGCCGTCGCCGGCCCGCCGATGCGCGGATGCAGGACCAGGATCATGCTCGAGAACACCGCGGGAAACAGCGCAAGAATGCCGCTGATATTGGCGCCGACCCGGCCCGACAGCGCAACGACGGCCGCCACGAGGGTCGCGACCAGCGCGGCGCGCAGCGGCACGTCATACCAGCGCCGCGCAATCGGCGGCATCTTGGCATGGCGATAGCGGTGCATCAGCGGCGTGCAGATCGCAAACGCCACTGCATTGATCAGCAGCCCGGCGGACAGCGACCACTGCGTCGAGCCGACGACGCCGGCAATGGCGATCCACACCGCGGCGGCAGCACCATAGCTGAGCAGCAGGCCGTGCCGCTGCGCCAGCAGCGTGTAGATCAGCCCGAGGAAGATGGTCGCGGCGTTGATCGGCAGGCTCGCGAGCGCCCCCTGCGCGACAAAGGCTGCGTCGTGGTCGAGCGCGAGAAAGACATAGGAAGGCCCGGCCGAGATCGGCAACGTCGCCACCAGCGCGCCGATCACAGGTCCGGAATGCTCGGTGACGAAGGAAGCCGAGACCACAAAGGCGGCTGCGACCGCCATGCGCAACGCGAGAAACAGGAAATAGGTGAGATCGGGGGACATTCTCTGTGGTCCGGCCGGAGCGACCCTGTCCGCCGTAGCTGAAAGAGAGAGGGCGAAAAGCGCGAGCCGGCACCCACTAAGCACGGTCGGTTGTCATCGAGAACGGTGGAAGTTAGAGCCTGCGCGACAACTACCTCCGGTGGTAATGGGTCGGTGCCTTCGCGCCGACGACACGGGGCAAGAGATCGACGCTCAGCTCAAGTCCGCTTCATGCTCACCGAAACCTTCGGCCCGTTCTTGATGGTCTGATAGACCACGCAATAGCGCTCGGTGAGCTTTTGCAGGAGATCGAGCTTGTCCTGCGGGGCATCGGTCTGAAGTTCGAAGCGCACGCGGATCTCCTGAAAGCCGACCGGCGCTTCCTTGTCGAGGCCGAGCGTGCCGCGGAAGTCGAGGTCGCCTTCGGCGTAGACGATGGCTTTTTTTAGCGGCACTTCGATCGCGGTCGCGACCGATTTCAGGGTGACGCCGGCGCAGGCAACCAAGGCCTCGAGCAACATGTCCCCGGAGCAGAGCTCCAGCCCCGAGCCGCCGGTGGCCGGATGCAGGCCGGCAATCGCGAGCGCGCGGCCGGTCTCGACCTTGCAGGTCAGGCCTTCGCTGTCGGACGAGCCTTTGGCCTTGAGGGTGATGACCGCGGCCGAGGGGTCCTGCTTGTAGTGTTCCTTGATCGGGGCCTGCATCGCGCGGAGTTCGGCGGCGTCCATAGTCGTTCTCCCGTTTTTCTTGCAAGGCCGGATTTAGTGCGAAAACGCCCGCGTGTCACCACCACATCGATTCACCGATGCGCGATGTGGCGTCGCCGTCGGCCGGGCGGTCGAGCGAACGGTAGCGCGGCCGGGTCAGATTGACCTTGATCTGCTCGAACAGCCGGCCCGGCCGCGGTCGCATCACCAGCACGCCGTCGGCGAGCACCACCGCCTCGTCAACGTCATGCGTGATCAGGACCAGTGTCGGGGTATCGGCCCAGAGGTTGAGCAGGTGATCCTGCAGGTCGTGCCGGGTGAAGGCGTCGAGCGCGGAGAACGGCTCATCCAGCAGCAGCACTTCCGGTGATTGCACCCAGACGATGCTGATGCCGTCCTTGGCGAACTCCTTCTCGAGCAGGCCCTTCTGCTTCAAGACCAGCGACACCGGATTATAGGTCGCCCAGTCGATGCGGATCTCCTTCGGCGCGCCTCGGCGGCGAGCGCCGCGCGAGAGACGAGACCGCGAATACCGCCGCGAACGCCGCAACGAGCCAGCGTGTCATTTTCCCCGTGAGATCGCCCTCTTCGTCCGGCTTGGTGAAAAGGGCGCTTGAAACCGTCTTTTATTTCAATACCTTGTATATCGAGATCAACCAGAAAAACAGTTCACGGGTCAGCGCTGCGTCAGAACGGCTTTTCCTGAGGAAGTACCCATGCAGCATGGAAACGCTGTCGCGCGAGAATGTTCCGTGACGGCAGCGCGGCCCTCCAGTATCCCGGTGATTGATGGATAACCTCGTGACAGCACCGGGGCTTGCGACCGGCACCGGCTTCGACTCGCAGCGGGTCGCCGCCGCGGTCGACGCGCTCGCGGAAAAGCATGCCGGCCGCGAGGACGTGTTCCGCTCTTCGGTCGCGCAGATGCTGAAGGCCGAGCTGATCGCGGCGCGCGGCGCGGCGCAGGCGATGCTATTGAAAGACCGGCACGGCAGGCGCTGCGCCGAGCGGCTCTGCTTCGTGCAGGACGAGATCATCCGCATCCTGTTTGCCGCGGCGACGGAGCATCTCTACCGCTCGCCGGTGCCCTCCGGCGCCGAGCGCATGGCGGTCGTGGCGACCGGGGGCTATGGCCGCGGGCTGATGGCACCCGAATCCGACATCGATCTGTTGTTCATCCTGCCCTACAAGCAGACCGCCTGGGGCGAGCAGGTCGCCGAAGCCATTCTCTATTGCCTGTGGGACATGGGGCTGAAGGTCGGCCATGCCACGCGTTCGGTCGACGAATCGATCCGGCAGGCGCGCGGCGACATGACCATCCGTACCGCGATCCTGGAAACCCGTTTCCTGGCCGGAGACCAGCCGCTCTATGACGAGCTGGTGGCCCGCTTCGACCGCGAGGTGGTGCAGGGCACCGCGGCCGAATTCGTCACCGCCAAGCTAGCCGAGCGCGAGGAGCGGCACCGCCGCGCCGGGCAGTCGCGCTATCTGGTCGAGCCGAACGTGAAGGACGGCAAGGGCGGATTGCGCGACCTGCACACACTGTTCTGGATCGCGAAATATGTCTATCGCGTGCGCGAGACGGACGGGTTGCTCGAACGCGGCGTGTTCGACGCGCAGGAATACCGCATCTTCCGCCGCTGCGCCGATTTCCTCTGGTCGGTCCGTTGCAACTTGCATTTCCTGACCGGGCGCGCCGAGGAGCGGCTCTCCTTCGACCTGCAGCGCGAGATCGCGGTCCGGCTCGGCTATACCAGCCATCCCGGCATGCAGGACGTGGAGCGCTTCATGAAGCACTACTTCCTGGTGGCAAAAGACGTCGGCGACCTCACCGCGATCCTGTGCGCCAAGCTGGAGGACCAGCAGGCCAAGCCCGCGCCGGTGCTGAGCCGCATGATGGCGCGGCTGCGCCCCAGCGCGGTGCGCCGGCGCGTACCCGACAGCGACGATTTCATCGTCGACAACAACCGCATCAATCTCGCCGCGCCC
>JAFAUV010000109.1 GCA_019243075.1 Bradyrhizobium sp. | reverse complement strand
CGCGCTGACCTTCGGCCTGTGGCCGCTTGGCCGGGTCCATGACGTGCCGGTGGCCGCGCTGTTCCGAGATGCTGTGACCGCCGCGTCGCATCGGCCGCGCCGCCGCTACCTGGTGCTCATGCTGATCGTGATCGCACTGTTGATCGCGGTCGTGATCGGGCTTGCCTATGACAAGCGGGTCGCGGCCGTCTTCGTCGTTTCGGCCGTGATCGTGTTCGGCTTGTTGCGCGGCATTGCGGAGGCGGTGATGGCGACCGCACGGCGCCTGCCGCGCTCGCGCTTCACCATGCTGCGGCTGGCCATCGCCAATATCCACCGTCCCGGCGCCCTGACGCCGTCCGTCGTGCTCTCGCTCGGCCTCGGCCTCGCCGTGCTCGTCACGATCACCCAGATCGACGGCAACCTGCGCCGGCAATTTCTGGCGGCGCTGCCGGAGCATGCGCCCTCGTTCTATTTCATCGACATACCCTCGTCCGACGCCGATCGCTTCAACGATTTCCTGCGCAAGACCGCACCGGACTCGACGGTGGAGGACGTGCCGATGCTGCGCGGCCGCATCGTCTCCGCGCGCGGCGTGCGGGCGGAACAACTCAACCCGTCCGGCGACGCCGAATGGGTGCTGCACAGCGACCGCGGACTGACCTACACCGGCGAGGTCCCAAAAGGCTCCAAGCTCGTCGAGGGCGAATGGTGGGGCGCCGACTACAACGGCCCGCCGCTGGTCTCGATCGAAAAGAAGATCGCGGACGGCCTGAAGCTGAAGCTCGGCGACGAGATCGTGGTGAATGTGCTCGGCCGCGACATTCCCGCCCGGATCAGCAATATGCGCAATGTCGACTGGCAGGGGCTCGGCATCAATTTCGTGCTCGTCTATTCGCCCAATGCCTTCAAGGGCGCGCCGCACAGCCATCTCGCGACCCTGACCGAGCCGCATCCGAGCAGCCAGGAAGACGCCCGCATCATCAAGCAGGTGGCCGACGTCTTTCCGATGGTGACGAGCGTCAGGGTACGCGAAGTGATGGAGACGATCGGCTCCGTCGTCGCCAATCTCGCGCTCGCGATCCGTGGCGCCAGTGCGATAACCTTGATCTCGGCCGTCCTGGTGCTGGGCGGCGCGCTTGCGGCCGGTCATCGCCACCGCGTCCTTGATGCCGTCATTCTCAAGACGCTCGGCGCCACCCGCGCGCGGCTGCTCGGCGCCTACGTGCTGGAATATCTGCTGATCGGATTTGCGACCGCGGTATTCGGCGTGGTCGCGGGTTCCGTCGCGGCTTACCTGATCGTGACCCGGCTGATGACGCTGAGCTTCGTCTGGCAAGCCACCAGTGCGGCGGCCGTCGTGGTCGCGGCCCTGATCGTCACGGTGGGATTGGGGCTGGTCGGCACGCTGCTCGCGCTGAACCAGAAGCCGGCAACGGTGCTCCGCAACCTATGACAAGCGACGCACGCCCGCGCGGCAGGGTTAACGCTAACCCGCCGCGATCTTTATGAAATTTATATAGGCCGGCATCGGCGCTCGGATTTAAGATGAATGGGTGCCGGAAGCGACATTCAGCCGCGCATGGCGCTGCTTTTCGCCTATGGTGGTTTCCATTGAAAGTGCCAAATAAATGGCATCGGATGGTGCGGCTTGATGACACAAAATTAATGTCCGCAGGCTGCGCCATCTGAGATAGATTTCGACCAGCCGGCGCCGTGAAGCTTACGGCAAGCTTACAGCACGGGAACCGCCGGGCAACCAACGGGACATTCGACCATGTCGGACCTCGACCGCAACTACACTTCTCCCTTCGGCCGGGCCGCCGGGCGCGTAGATGCCGCGACCGTCGATGCCGGACTGCGCGCCTATATGCTGCGCATCTACAACTACATGAGCATTGGCCTCGCCATCACCGGGCTGGCCGCGCTTGGCGTCTACATGGCCGCGGTGACGACCGATCAGGCCAGCGCCGCGGCGCGCTTCGGAAATATCCTGCTGACGCCGTTCGGCTATGCGATGTTCGTGAGCCCGCTGAAATGGCTGTTCATCCTGGCGCCGCTCGCCATGGTGTTCGTGATTTCGGCCGGCATCAACCGCCTCGCTCCCTCGACCGCACAGATGCTGTTCTGGGTGTTCTCGGCGCTGATGGGCGTTTCGCTTTCGTCGATCTTCCTGGTCTACACCCACACCTCGATCGTGCGCGTGTTCTTCATCACGGCGGCCACCTTCGGCGCGCTGAGCCTCTACGGTTATACGACGCGGCGTGACCTGACCGGGTTCGGCTCGTTCCTGTTCATGGGCCTGATCGGCATCGTGATCGCGAGCCTCGTGAACCTGTTCGTGGCGAGCACCGCGCTGCAGTTCGCGGTATCGGTCATCGGCGTGCTGGTGTTCGCGGGCCTCACCGCCTGGGATACGCAGCGGCTGAAGAACGAGTATATCTACGGCTATGCTTCGGCGGGCGGCGACGTGGCGGAACGCGCCGCGATCACCGGCGCCCTGTCGCTCTACCTGAACTTCATCAACCTGTTCACGCTGCTCTTGCAGCTTCTCGGACAGCGGGACTGATCGGCGAAGCAGCTGACGAATACGAGCCCCGGCCATGCGGCCGGGGCTTTTGCTTTGGCCGACGCGGCGCGGATAGGCCTTTGCTCTTCCAGCCATGACGAGAAGTCTCTAGTCTTCGCCGCCATGTCGCCGCCCGAAATCAGGCCC
>JAFAUV010000018.1 GCA_019243075.1 Bradyrhizobium sp. | reverse complement strand
CCAGCCGGGTCTGCCGGTAGCCGGAAGCCGTGTTGTTGAAGGCAAGCCGCGCATGGATGACCGGATGCGGCTCGACCGCGATCACCTTGCCGCTCGCCCCGACCTGACGCGCCAGCACCAACCCATAGGTGCCGACATTGGCGCCGACGTCGACGAACACGCCGCCGGCCGGCACATGCGCGCGCAGGAAGGAGAGCTCCTCGATATTGTAATCGGGATTGAACAGCGCGCCGCGTTCGGTCGCGCTTGCCTGATGATACAAGCGGAACGAGGCGCCCTGATAGGACACGTCCACCGGACCTGCGCGCAACAAATCGACCAGCCGCGACAGCATCGGGCGGAACGCGCCACGCTTCAGCCGCGAGCGATGCGCAAGCCGAATGATCGCAGCCTGCGCCGCATTCGGCGCAAAGGCGCCGAATGGCGGAGGCGAGGGATCGTTGTCGGGCGTCAAGCAGCCATCCTCGAGGACGCGGGCAAAAGCCGCGCGCGCATAGCCGGTTTCGGCCTATCGGCTACCGGCGCATCCCGGCTGCAGCGTGTCGACGCTGCCGGGCAGAGCCGGACCCGGCTGACTCAAATCTGCCGCTCGACCAGCTTCAGCTTCAGTTCCGCAATTGCTTCCGACGGGTTGAGGCCCTTCGGGCACGCCTTCGCGCAATTCATGATGGTGTGGCAGCGATAGAGCCGGAATGGATCCTCGAGGTTGTCGAGCCGCTCGCCCGTCGCCTCATCGCGGCTATCGGTGACCCAGCGCGTTGCCTGCAGCAACGCGGCGGGGCCGAGGAAGCGCTCGCTGTTCCACCAATAGCTGGGACAGGATGTCGAACAGCAGGCGCAGAGGATACACTCGTAAAGCCCGTCGAGCTTCTCGCGGTCCTCGTGGCTCTGCTTCCATTCCTTCTGCGGCGTCGGCGAGGTCGTCTTCAGCCACGGCTCGATGGAGGCATATTGCGCGTAAAAATTGGTGAGATCGGGGACGAGGTCCTTGACCACCGGCTGATGCGGCAGCGGGTTGATCTTCACCGGGCCGTCCTTGACGTCGTGCATCGACTTGGTACAGGCCAGCGTGTTCTGGCCGTCGATGTTCATGGCGCAGGAGCCGCAGACACCCTCGCGGCAGGAGCGGCGGAAGGTCAGCGTCGGATCGATGTGGTTCTTGATCCAGATCAGCCCGTCCAGCACCATTGGGCCGCAATCGTTGACATCGACGTAGTAGGTGTCGGTGCTCGGATTCTTGCCGTCGTCCGGATTCCAGCGATAGATACTGAACTCGCGCGTCTCGGTCGCGCCCTGCGGCTTCGGCCAGACCTTGCCGCCCGATATTCGTGAGTTCTTCGGAAGCGCGAATTCAACCATTTATGCTGCCTCTACGGTTCTGCTGGTCATGGCCGGACTTGACCCGCCAATCCATCCTCTTTCGAAGATGGATGCGCAAGGCACTTGCTCGAAGACGCGCTTCGCGCTTCTGCCCGCGCATGACAAGTGCGTTCAGTACACCCGCGCCTTCGGCGGGATGTACTGCACGTCGTTGGTCATGGTGTAGTCGTGCACCGGGCGGTAGTCGATCGTGGTTTTGCCGCTCTCGTCGATCCACGCCAGCGTGTGCTTCATCCAGTTCTTGTCGTCGCGCCCGGAGAAATCCTCGCGCGCATGGGCGCCGCGGCTCTCGGTGCGGTTGGCGGCGGAGTCCATGGTGACCAGCGCCTGCACGATCAGGTTGGAGAACTCCAGCGTCTCCACCAGATCGGAATTCCAGACCAGCGAACGATCCGACACCGAGATGTCGGACGCGCCGCCATGCACCTTGTGGATCAGGTTCTGGCCTTCGCTGAGCACCTCGCCGGTGCGGAACACCGCGCAATTGTTCTGCATCACGTGCTGCATGCCCTCGCGCAGCTTCGCGGTCGGCGTGCCGCCCGCCGCGTGGCGGTAATGGTCGAGCCGGCCGAGCGCCATATCGGACGAATCCTTCGGCAATTCGGGCTGCTTGGCGTTGGCGGAGAGCTTTTCGGCCAGCCGCAGCGCGGCGGCGCGGCCGAACACCACGAGATCGATCAGCGAATTGGACCCGAGCCGGTTGGCGCCATGGACGGAGACGCAGGCCGCTTCGCCGACCGCCATCAGCCCGGGCACGACGGCGTTGTCGTCGCCGTTCTTCTTGGTCAGCACTTCGGCGTGATAGTTCGTGGGGATGCCGCCCATGTTGTAGTGCACCGTCGGCAGGATCGGGATCGGCTCGCGGGTCACGTCGACATTGGCGAAGATGCGCGCGGACTCGGAAATGCCCGGCAGCCGCTCGGCCAGGACCTTGGGATCGAGATGGTCGAGG
>JAFAUV010000457.1 GCA_019243075.1 Bradyrhizobium sp. | reverse complement strand
TGATCCCGACCCAGAGCGTGGAGAAGAGCGTCGCCGAGATCGAGCGCTGCGCAAAGGATCCGCGCTTTGTCCAGGTGCTGATGCTGGTCATGGGCGACGTGCCCCTGGGCAAACGCGCGCTGTGGCCGATCTATGCGACGGCGGAACGGCTGGGCTTGCCGATCGGCATCCATGCCGGCTCCGCCTATCACAACCCGCCGACCTCGGTCGGTTGGGGCTCCTATCATATCGAGGATTATGTCGCGCAGGCGCAGGCGTTCCAGACCCAGCTCACCAGCCTGATCGTCGAAGGCGTGTTCGCGCGCCACCCGAACCTGAAAATGGTGATGCTGGAGAGTGGCTTCACCTGGCTCGCGCCGTTCCTCTGGCGGCAGCATAAATTCTGGCGCGGGGTGCGCATGGAAACGCCCTGGGTCGACCGCGCGCCGATGGAAATTGTGCAGAGCAACATCCGGTTTTCCCTGCAGCCGGTCGACGCGCCGGCTGATTCCGCGGTGCTGCATCGCCTGTTCGACCATATGCAGTCGGATGAATTGCTTCTATTCTCCACGGATTATCCGCACTGGCAGTTCGAGGGCAACGATGCCGTGCCCGATGGGTTATCGTCCGATCTCGTGCGCAAGATCATGATCGACAATCCGCTTGCGACCTACGGCCGGCTGAAGGTCAAGGAGAAGACGCCATGAACATCCAGTTCCGTGAACGTCCGGAACTCGCCGCCAAGGTTCAGGCCAAGGTCGCGATCGCCGATTGCGACATCCACCCGGCCCGCGCGACCAAGCAGGAACTGTACCCGTTCCTCGCCAAACGCTGGCATCAGCATCTGGAAACCTATCAGGAGCATCCCTATCAGGGCATGATGGAAGGCCCGCCCTATCCGAAGGCGCAACCCAATGCCTCGCGCCGCGACGCCTATCCGCCGGAAGGCGGCATGCAGGGCTCCTCGCTGTCCTTCATGCAGAAGCAGCATCTCGACCCCAACCATGTCGTGCTCGGCGTGCTCAATCCGCTCAAGACGGGACAGGGCCTGCGCAACCAAGATCTCGCCGCGGCCATCTGCTCGGCAATCAATGACTGGCAGATCGAGAAATGGACCAGCAAGGATGCGCGGCTGAAAGGCTCCATCGTGGTCGCCAATGAGGACGGCGTGACCGCGGCGCAGGAAGTCCGAAAACGCGCGGGCGATCCGAACTTCGTGCAGGTGCTGCTGCTCAGCCGCAATGTCGAGCCGCTCGGCCAGCGCCGCTACTGGCCGATCTATCAGGCGGCGGAAGAAGCCGGCCTTCCCGTCGGCGTGCACGCCTTCGGCTTCGGCGGCAATCCGATCACGGCTTCGGGCTGGCCGAGCTATTATATCGAGGAGATGGTCGGCCACTCGCAGTGCCAGCAGACCGCGCTCGCCAGTCTCGTGCTGGAAGGCGTGTTCGAGCGCCATCCCAAATTGAAGATGGTCATGATCGAGGCCGGTTTCGGCTGGGCGCCGTCGCTGGCCTGGCGGCTCGACCGCAACTGGGAGCGGCTGAAAAGCGAGGTCCCGCATGTGAAACGGCGGCCATCCGAATATATCCGCGATCACATCTGGTGGACCACGCAGCCGATGGAGGACCCGGAGCGGCGCGACCACCTGTTCGACGTGATCGACTGGATCGGCTGGGACAAGCTGCTGTTCGCGACCGACTACCCGCATTGGGACTTCGACGACCCCTCGCGCGTGCTGCCGGCGGGCGTCTCCGATGCCAACCGCGAGGCGTTCTATCTCGGCAATGCGAAGAAACTGTACGGGATCGCATGATCCGGAAAACCGGCACGGTCTTCCGATTTGAGATCATGCGCCAACGACCATGACCAAGCACGTCATCGCCCCGGTCGGCGAGCTGCCGCCGGGGTCGCGCAAATTCGTCACCATCGACGACCGCCCGATCGCGATCTTCAACATCAAGGGCGAATATTTCGGCCTGCTCAATCGCTGCCCGCACCAGGGCGCCGCGCTGTGCGAAGGCCCGCTGATCGGGCTCGCGCAATCTTCCGATCCCGGCGAGATCGAATACACCAAACTGGGCGAGATCATCCGCTGCCCCTGGCATGGCTGGGAGTTCGACATCCGCACCGGCCAGTCCTACTGCGACCCCCGCCGCTTCCGCGTCAAGGCGTATCCCGTCAGCGTCGAGCCGGGCACCAGCGTGGTGAAGGGCCCCTACATCGCCGAGACCGTCAAGGTCGCGGTCGAGAGCGATTACGTGGTGGTGGATCTGTAAGCTCATTGCGAGCATGCGGGATTTGCCGCCGCCGGCACCGCGAAAAACGTGATGCTGGCCGGGGCCAGCGCAAGCTTGCCCGGCGCGACCGGCTCCGCATCAAGCGGCGGCAGCTCGTCATGGGCGCCGAGCTTCAACTTGCGGCCGTTCAGACGGACGCTGGCATCGGTCAAGTGATCCGCCGTCAGCGTGTAGCGGCTTGTCTTCGTGGGAAGTTCGAGCATCGCCGAGGCGGATCGGTCCGTATTGATGGCGAGCAGCGCCACACCGCCGGGCTTTGCGCGCAGGCAATGGGCGTAGAGATAAAGCCCCGGCCGCGGCGCGCCGCCCGGATCGAGCACGGTCGTTCCCATCAGCCTTCGCCACAACAGCGCCGCCCAATAGTCCGGACGCGGCGCGAAATTCAATTCATCGAGCAGGCCGTAATCGCTGGCGGCCAGCGTGTTGTGCATGACGACCTGCACGGAGCGCTGCGCCATGCGCCCGAGCTGGTCGAGATAGCGGAAACTGTCCAGGAACGTCGCATCCCAGGGATCGCCGCCGCAATAGGCGGCCGCCGTCTCCGTGATCCAGAGCGGCTTGCCCGGCTCGAAGCGGTCGCGCAGATCGGCATAGAGGCGCGCGACATGGTCGGCCTTCGCCAGCCGTTCGTTCGAAAGCGCATGCTCGTCCCGCGTGGTCGCCGACGGTGCCTGGTGGCTGCAGCGCTGCGAGGCCTCGATGTAGTAATGCCAGGAGATGGCGTCGAATACCGGGCCGGCGGCCGCAACAAGATTTTCGACCGCGCGCGTGTCATTCGCGCCGTCCCCGCTGATGGCGCCCGGGCCGAGCAGGAGGGTCTTTGGAGACGCCTGCTTGAGCCAGGAGCGGAACGCAGCGAGATCGCGCCCGAATTTGGCTGCCTCATCGCCGCGTGGTTCGTTGCTGAATTCGGCTGCCGCAATCTCACCGCCGAGCGCGTGCGTATAGGCGATCAGCCGGTCCGCCTGCGCCGGCGTCCACGCCCCCTGCGCATCGCGGCTACCCGCGCTGGTCGCAAATGAGGTGACGAGTCCCGCCTCGACCGTGCGCGCAAATTCGATGACGCCCTTCCACTGCCTGCGGGTCAATTCGTCGGTGAAGCCGACCGGCACGGACGTCGCGCCCCCATCATTGAAATAGGTCGCGTTGGCCCAGGTGCCGCTGACGCGCAGATAAGCGGGGCCGAGCGCCGCCGCCAGCTTGCGCAGGCGCCTGTTGGCAAGATCGATCGGCTTCCGATATGCAAACAGGGGCGGCGCGTGGCCGGCCGTGGTGCCATCGCGATAGGGCCGCCAGAAGCGACCGCCGGTCACCTCGACCATCTCGATGTTGTAGGACTGAAAGCGCGCATCGGTGCTGCCGATGCGCGCCATCGTCGCCGGCGTCAGTGCGATCGATGACGCCGAAGCTGTCGCCGGCACGCACAGCGCCGCCAGCGCGGCACCCAGCGAAATGGCCCGCAAGAGCCGGCTTCGAAGCTCGCTGCCCGTCATCCCCTGCGCGCCTTGCCGCTCAAGCGAAGCCCCCGGGAAAGTCGTACCCGATCCCGAATCTTGCGAGAGGCGCAGGTACCTCGGATTTGGCCCCGCGCCAGGCCGCCGTCGCCAATTCGCAATTGCAGCAAGCTCCGTTACGCCCATACGCATCATTGACTGCGCAGCCCATAATAAGCACTAATACGGCATTCGCATCACTGGTGTCATTCGCCACAAACCTAAAAACAGTAGCAGGGGGAAATCATGAAATACGCGAGGAGGCTCGCCGCTGGCGCAGCCTTGATCTCCGGCGTTGCGCTTCTGTCCGCGGTCGCGGGCGCACAGGAGGTCAAGCAGGAGGGAAAATCGACGCTCGGCAACGCCAAGGTGCCGCCGGTCACCCAGCAGATGCTCGACGCCGCCGACAAGAACTCGAAGGATTTTCTGCTCACCAACGGCAATTATGCCCAGACGCGGTTCTATCCCGGCAAGCAGATCGACCGCGACAGCGTCAAGCACCTGCATGTCGCCTGGATCTTCCAGACCGACGTCAAGGAATCGCTGGAGACCTCGCCGATCGTGGTCGGTGGCGTGATGTATGTGACGACCTCGTTCAGCCATGTCTACGCGCTCGACGCCAAGACCGGCCAGCAGCTCTGGCACTACAATCACAAGATGGGGCCGATCACCACCTATTGCTGCGGGCCCAACAACCGCGGCGTCCAGGTGCTGGACGACAAGGTCTATCTCGCCACGCTGGATTCCAAGCTGGTGGCGCTGAATGCCAAGACGGGCGAGGTGGTCTGGATGACCGACATCGCCGATCCCGAACTCGGCTACAGCGAGACCATGGCGCCGACGGTGATCAAGGACAAGGTCCTGATCGGCACCAATGGCGGCGAATACGGCATCCGCGGCTTCGTGCGCGCCTATGATGCCAAGACCGGCAAGCAGATCTGGAATTTCAACACCGTTCCGGAAAATTCGGTCGGCGTCTGGGCCACCAAGGACGCCACCGGCCGCGACATGCATCGCAATATCCAGGCCGAAAAGGACCAGTTCGCCAAGGCCGGCGATCCCTATGCCAAGCTCGGCGGCGGCGTGTGGCAGAATCCGGCGA
>JAFAUV010000079.1 GCA_019243075.1 Bradyrhizobium sp. | reverse complement strand
GCGCCGAAGGGCGTCACCGCCAAGGACATCATCCTGAGCATCATCGGCACGATCGGCGTCGATGGCGGTACGGGCTACGTCATCGAGTACACCGGCGAGGCGATCCGCGCTCTCTCGATGGAAGGCCGCATGACGGTCTGCAACATGTCGATCGAGGGAGGCGCGCGCGCCGGCATGGTCGCGCCCGACGAGAAAGCCTATGATTTTCTGCGCGGGCGGCCGAAATCGCCGAAGGGCGCGGCCTGGGACGCGGCGATGCGCTACTGGGAGACGCTGCGCTCCGACGAGGGCGCGCATTTCGACCACGAGCTCAGGCTCGATGCGGCAAAGCTGCCGCCGATCGTGACCTGGGGCACCTCGCCCGAGGACGTGATCTCGGTCACCGGATCCGTGCCAGATCCCGACAAGATCGAGGACGAGGCGAAGCGCCTGTCGAAGCATCGCGCGTTGAAATATATGGGCCTGACCGCGGGCACCAGGATCACCGACATCAAGCTCGACCGCGTCTTCATCGGCTCCTGCACCAACGGGCGCATCGAGGATCTGCGCGCCGCAGCGAAGATCGCCGAGGGCAAGACCGTCAACGCCGGCGTCAATGCGATGATCGTGCCGGGCTCCGGCATCGTGAAGGAGCAGGCGGAAGCCGAAGGCCTCGACAAGATCTTCGTCAAGGCCGGCTTTGAATGGCGCGAGCCGGGCTGCTCGATGTGCCTTGCCATGAACCCGGACAAGCTGAAGCCGGAAGAGCGCTGCGCCTCGACCTCGAATCGCAATTTCGAGGGGCGGCAAGGCTTCAAGGGCCGCACCCACCTGGTGTCGCCGGCCATGGCAGCCGCCGCGGCGATCGCGGGGCATTTCGTCGACGTGAGGGACTGGCGTTGACGCCCCGCTTGCCTCAATCTCGACGCGGTTCGGCAACGGGACGTTAAGCCACCCGGGCGCACACTCACATCCGCGTACGCGTATGGCGAGGAGCGTGCCATGGCCAACAAGCCGGAATTCGTCGACCTGATTTCTGCCGCGACGCGGCAGAAATACCGCCGTCCTGGGCAGCGCGCCGCGGCCGCGCCGGAGGAAAAGGAAGAAAAACGCCTCGGCCACTGGCCGCCCGAGCGCATGGAACAATGGCGGCTGGTCAATCTGACGCCGTGGAAGATGAAATTGAAGGCCTGGAAGTTCAAGGACTGGGTTTAAGCGAAAAGGGCGCCCGAGAGGCGCCCAACGCTCACGCCTCACCAATAATGGCGGTGCCAATGGCGCCAGCCGCAGACGCGGCGCGGACCGTAATAGGTCCAGATGATCCGGCAATGATGCGGGTAGTAATAATAGGGATAGTAGCTGCCGTAGAAGAAATGGCGGCGATGAAAGTGCGCGAAGCGATAGCCGCCATGGTGATAGCCACCGAAATGATGGAAGCCACCGTAGCGAACACCACCGCCGTGCCAGCCGCCGCCATGAAAGCCGTGGAAGCCGCCTCCTCGATGGCCGCCCCCGCCGTGGCCGCCGCGGACCTCAATCAAGCCGTTTGTGGCGATCGTGGTGACCGGCGCGGCACCTGGCGAGATCAGCGACATCGCCTGCGCGCGCTGGCTCGGCATGGCCAAAAACAGCGTCGCAGCCGCGGCGGCGGTCAGGCTGCGAACAACTCCCATCATTCTCGAGATTGTTTTCATCTGCTGCCTCCTGTCTCTGCCGGGTGCGAGCTGTGTGCAGGTACGCGCGCGTACCTTCCTGCCCGCTTGCCAGCAAAATCCCAGCTGCAATCGTCTCCCGAAATCAAACTAGAGATGGCGAGCTGAACGCGGCATGAATGATGCGCAGGCAAGCCCGACCATGCTCCCTGCAAGTTGACGCGAGCGTCGGGAATAACGAACGGCTAGCGGTGTCGAAGGCGGCTTGCGCTTGTTACGCGGGCGACAGCCCACGACAGCAGGCTGCCGTCGAAGCGGCTTTGCTCCGCCTCGCCGATGCGAGAGCTCTTCGATCGCGCTTCACCACCACTCCCAGCCGTAACCGAACAAGGGCGGGAACGGCATGAACGGCCCTGGCGAGTAATAAGAGGGTCGACCGTAATAATAGGGATAATAGGGGTGATAGACGTAGTGCGAGTGCCGGTCATTGCGGCGCGCGCTGACATCGGTTGCACCCGATGCGACCGCCTTTCGCGCGGCGGCGGGAGCCGCCACAACCGGCGAAATCGCCGTCAAGGCCGACAGCGTCAATGTCGCCATCAGGAGCGCCGCGCCGATCCACCTCGTCATCAATACCCCTCCCTACGCGTCGGACGCCCGGCCCGAACAACCTAGCACCGCTTCATTCCACCACGAAGAAAAACAGGCCCGCAATAGCGAGCCTGTCTCGATTTCGGTTCGCCGTCTGGCCGGGCGTTCTGATCAGCGGTAGTGCCGGTGATGCCAACGCCAGTGGCGATGCCAACGATGGTGCCAATGACGGTGCCAACGGACCTCGGTGGTGTCCAGCTTGGCATCCTGCTGCACCCTTGCCGCGGCGCCCGGATTGATCAGCGACGTCGCCTGCGCACTGCCGACCGGCGCCGTCATGACAAGAAATGCGCCGACAGCCGCCAAGCCCAGAACCTTCGTTCCGTTCATCAAGTCCTCCTCAAAAAGATTTTCACACCAGCGCCCGTGCGGCTGCCCCTTTAGCAACTGCCTCGCCGCGACGCAGACGGAGTTTGACGAGAGCGACGTGAATGATAACTGAACGACTGCGCCGGAAAGGTGAATGCGACCACGTCGTGTCGGTTCCCCATCACCGCGAATTTTCACGGTGTTCAATCAGCGACGGCCCGTGCGCGCGCATCGCGCGTCCAGTAGCAGCGCATCCTCGGCACGATCACCGTGCCGCTCGGCCGGTATTCCTGCTCGTAATGGGCATTGCATAGCCGCACCGCGTCCGGTCCGGGATTATAGTGAGGGACGACGCCCTGCTCTTCGTAAGGGGTGACGCGAAGGCGAGGCCGGCGAACGCGCGGCGGCACGTCCTGCGGTGCGGCCTGCGCGACCTTCAGGCCGGCGGACGCCGATTGCGCATTCGCGCAGCCTCCGCTCAAAGGCACGGCCCCCGCGAGAGAAGCGATGACTGCCGCGATCCCAATCCTCATCATGACGCCCATCCGAACCTGTTTTGCGGTTCTTCTAACATTCGCCTCATCCGCCAGCTAGCCCCCGTCACAAAACCAGGATGCAGCGCCTCGGAACTCGCGCTAAAAGGATTTTCGATGTGGACCGATCTGAAAGCTCCCTCGCTGGCCGAGATGGAATCGATGGCGCACGAGATTTTCGGGCGCCTGCCGGGGCGATTTCGCAAGCTTTGCGAAGGCGTGGTCATTCGCGTCGACGATTTTCCAACCGATGAGGTGCTGGACGAATTGGAGGCCGAGAGCGAGTTCGACCTGCTCGGCCTGTTCCAGGGCACCGGCCTGCCGCATCAGAGCCATGGCGACATTGCCCGCCTTCCTAACATGGTCTGGCTCTACCGCCGGCCCATCCTGGACTACTGGGCCGAGCATGAGGAGGCGTTGGGCGACATCGTGCGCCACGTGCTGATCCATGAGATCGGCCATCATTTCGGGCTTTCGGACGACGACATGGCCGATATCGAGGCCGAAGCGGACTAGAGTCGCGTAATTTGGTCTTGGAGCGTGGCCGCGGCCGCGCTAAACCATTGATCCCTACCTGAACCGGAAGCTCGACCGATGCAGAAGTTCGACACGCTGGAAGGCGTCGCGGCGCCCTTGAAGATCATCAATGTCGACACCGACATGATCATCCCCAAGCAGTACCTCAAGACCGTCAAGCGCACCGGGCTCGGCAGCGGGCTTTTCTCGGAACAGCGCTACAGGGATGACGGCAGCGAAAACCCCGACTTCATCCTCAACAAGCCGGCCTATCGCCATGCTAAAGTGCTGGTGGCGGGGGACAATTTCGGATGCGGCTCGAGCCGCGAGCATGCGCCCTGGGCGCTGCTGGATTTCGGCATCCGCTGCGTCATCTCGACCTCGTTCGGCGACATCTTCTACAACAATTGCTTCAAGAACGGCGTGCTGCCGATCCGCGTCAGCCAGGAAGATCTCGACAAGCTGTTCGACGACGCCGACCGCGGCGCCAATGCGACGCTGACCATCGATCTGCCCAGCCAGGAGATCCGCGGTCCCGACGGCGGCAAGGTGAGGTTCGAGATCGATCCATTCCGCAAGCACTGCCTGTTGAACGGTCTCGACGACATCGGACTGACCATGGAGAAGGAGTCGTCGATCGACGCCTATGAGGCGAAGCTCAAGGAACGCGAGTGGGCTTAGCCCGGGCCCAACAAGACGCCTTATCGTTCGACGCGCTTTCTTCACGCGAACCGGTCTCCGCTTCGCCTGCAAACGCGACGATCCTTCCCGCCATCGTGACCTTCTGGCGCGGTCCGCTCGACCGGCTCAGGTTGACATGCCTGCGCTCGCAGGTGGCGGCGGGCCACAAGGTGACGGTCTACAGCTTCGATCCGATCCCGGGATTGCCCGACGGCGTCGACCATGCCGATGCCGAGGCCGTGCTGCCGCGATCATTCTCGGAAAAACTGCGTCCGCCGCGGCCGGATGGGTCGTGGCGCGACTGGACCACGCTGCAGTTCAGCGATTTCTTCCGCATACGGCTGATGGCACGGGGTGCCGGCCTCTGGCTGGACGCCGACGTCCTGCTGCTCAAGCCCATCAAGATTGATCCGGCAAAACCGTTCTTCGCCCGGGAGCGGGGGCGCCAGCTCGGCAACTCCGTCCTGTATCTGCCGACGGATGATCCGATCGTGCAGGCTTTCGAGGCGCTGATGGAGCAGGAGGAGTTGACGCCGGACTGGCTGTCGCTGCGTCACCGCGTGACCTTCGCGCTGCGGCGAATGCGGGGCGACTGCAACCGCCTCTCCGACATTCGCGTGGCGATCTATGGCCCGGCCGCATTGACCGCCCTCGCCCAGCGCGCCGGCTCATCGCGCGACGCGCTGCCGAAGAAATCGTTCTACGCCGTCCATTCCGAGCCGAAATTGTTTTTCGAGCCGGCGGATTTCTCGAAATATCTGAGCGACCCCGGGATCATCGGCCTGCACATCTCGCCCAAGGGTCGCGGCAACACGGTGCCGGTTCCCGGCAGCCTGTATGCGTGGGCGGCGGAGCGGTTCGGCAGCGCCTCACCATGAGGATTTTAATTCCGCATCTTCGCGATCGCGTCCGCAATGGCGATGGTGCGCCTGGCCATCTCGGCGTGCAGCCGCTCCACCATGCGGCCGTCGAGCTGGATCGCGCCGCGCGAGGCGTTTTCCGGTAGCGCGAAGGCGGCGATGATCTTGCGCGCTTCCGCGACTTCTTCCGCCGGCGGCGTGAAGATGGCATTGCAGGCCTCGATATGGCTCGGATGGATCAGCGTCTTGCCGTCAAGGCCAAGATCGCGCGCTTGGGCGCACTCCGCGGCAAGGCCATCGAGATTTGCGATGTCGCCATAGGGCCCATCTAGCATTTCCAGCCCGTGGGCGTGCGCGGCCAGGACGCAATGGATGATCATCGGGATCATCGTCGCGCGGTCCGGCAGCATCTTGATCCGCGTCTCGCGGGCAATGTCGTTCGGTCCGAATACAAAGCCGGCGAGGCGGCTTTTGGCCTCGCGCGAGGCGGCGCCGAGCTTGTCGGCATCGAGCACCGCGCGCGCGGTCTCGATCATGGCCCAGACCTTGATCGAGGCGGCGGCGCCGACCTCGTTCAGCCGCGCGCCGATCTTGTCGAGGTCCTCGAGGGTCGAAACTTTCGGCACCAGGACGCCATCGGGCACCACCGCGCCCGCCATGGCGAGGTCGTCGCGCCACCAGGACGTGTCGAGGCTGTTGATGCGGATCAGCACTTCCCGCCTGCCGAAGCCTTTGGCCTGTACCGCCTCGGCGATCTGCTCGCGCGCTTTCACCTTGGCGTCGGGGGCAACGGAATCCTCCAGATCAAGGATCAGGCCGTCCGCCGCGAGACTGCGCGCCTTCTCCAGCGCCCGGGCATTCGATCCCGGCATGAACAAAAGGCTGCGGCGCGGACGAGTCATCGATTGTTCCCTCCAGATCCCCGAACCCGAGGCGATATCATTTCGCTTCCCCCGCCGGAAGTCTTGTTCCGGTCGGCCGCATATGATTAGCAAGGAGCATGAACTCGTTCCCGAAAAGCTTGCTCGACGGCTACCGGACCTTCACCACCCAGCGGCTGCCGACCGAGCAGAGTCGCTACCACGAACTCTCCGTGCGCGGGCAATCGCCCGAAGTCATGGTGATCGGCTGCTGCGACTCCCGGGTCTCGCCGGAGGTTATCTTCGACGCCGGCCCCGGCGAATTGTTCGTGGTGCGCAACATCGCCAATCTGGTTCCGACATATCAGCCCGACAGCGGCGCGCACGGCGTCTCGGCCGCACTCGAATATGCGGTGTCGGTGCTTCGCGTCAAACACATCGTGGTGCTCGGCCACGCCCAATGCGGCGGTATCCGCGCCTTTATCGACAAGATCGAGCCCTTGTCGCCGGGCGACTTCATCGGCAAATGGATGGCGATGTTCATCAAGCCCGGCGAGATCGTCGAGCAGCGCGCCCATGAGACGATGCAGGATTTCGTCACCCGCATCGAGAAGGCGGCGGTGTTCCGTTCGCTCGAAAACCTGACGACATTCCCCTTTGTGCGTGCGCGCATCGACAGCGGCGAATTGCAGCTCCACGGTGCGTATTTCGGCGTCGCCGAAGGCTCGCTGTTCCTGCTCGACAAGGCCGCAAAGGAATTTCGCAGCGTGCATGAAAGCGAGCGCATAGCGAGTGGCGAATAGCGACTGGCGCTTGTCCCCCATTCGCCACTCCCTATCCGCTATTCGCCCTTGTCCGCCGCCCAGCGGTCCGACAGCGCGAGCAATAGCGCCGAGATCACGAACACCAGGTGCACGGCGACGAGCCAGGTCATCTTGGTGGCGTCGAAGGCGGCGTCGATGTTCAGGAACGCTTCCAGCACATGGATCGCCGAGATCGCCACGATGGAGGCGAGCAGCTTCTGCTTCAGCCCGGCGAAATCGATCTTGGTGATCCAGACCGGCCAGCTTGGGTTGGCCGAGGTGTCGATGCGCGAGACGAAATTCTCGTAGCCCGAGAACACCACGATCAGGAGGAGATTGCCGACCAGCGTCACGTCGATCAGCGACAATGCGTCGAGGATCGTCTCGCTCGCTTTCGCGCCGGGCGCATGCAGGATGAACTCCCACAGCATGCGCAAGAACTTCAGGAACAACACCACCAGCGCGACGACAAGGCCGACATAAAACGGCGCCATCAGCCAGCGGCTGTTGAACAGCACATGTTCGAAGCCGCGCCGCGCTCTCTCCGCCGCGGGTCTCGGCTGCGAAAGAGCCGGCTGCTCCGACATGGTTCCGGCTCCCCCCGACCGAGGCGCTTACGCCGCCTTCTTCTTGGCGCGGATGAGCTTGCGGTTGATCAGCACTTCCGCGATCTGGATGGCGTTCAGCGCCGCGCCCTTGCGCAGATTGTCCGACACGCACCACAGCGCCAGCCCGTTCTCCACCGTCGCGTCCTCGCGAATGCGGCTGATATAGGTGGCGTCTTCGCCCGCAGCCTCATAGGGCGTGACGTAGCCGCCGGGCTCCGGCTTGTCGATCACGAGGCAGCCCGGGGCGTTGCGCAGGATGTTGCGCGCCTCGTCCGGCGAGATCGGATTGGCGAACTCGACATTGACCGCCTCGGAGTGGCCGACGAACACAGGCACGCGCACGCAGGTCGCGG
>JAFAUV010000393.1 GCA_019243075.1 Bradyrhizobium sp. | reverse complement strand
GCACCTGGCGCGCGAGAATTTTGCACCCACCGCCGGCTGCGTGTCGATGACCCTACCGGCCATGTTGCATCTGTTGCGACGGCTCGGTCCGAAGACAAGGATCGCGATTGGGTAAGGAGGTGATGCGATGCTCGACAAGAACCAGATTTCCGCGGCCGCGCACACGCTGCTTCATCATTGGCGCGCTGGCACCAAACTCGATGGTCTCGACGCCTCGCAGCGTCCGCAGAATCGCCAGGAGGGCTATGCGATCCAGGCCGAAATCGAGCGCGCCTCGCCTGGAACGCCGGTTGGCTGGAAGATCGCCGCCACCAGCGAAGCCGGGCAGAAGCACATCAATGTGCCGGGTCCGATGGCCGGACGCATTTTGCAGGAGACGCTGGTCGCAAACGGCGGCACCGCGCCGATGGCCGGCAACGAGATGCGGGTGGCCGAACCGGAATTTGCCTTCAGGATGCGCCTCGACCTGCCGCCGCGTCCCGAGCCGTACCCCCTCGGCGAAGTGCTCGAGGCGGTCGACACGCTGCATCCGGCGATCGAAATTCCGGACTCGCGCTTTGCGGATTTCCTCAGCGCCGGCGAAGCGCAGATCATCGCCGACAATGCCTGCGCGCATCTCTTTGTGCTCGGCGAGGCAACCGCCGCAAACTGGCGCGCCCGCGATCTCGTCGAGGAGCGGCCGGTCATCACCATGCGCGGCCGGCAATTCATCGGCCATGGCAGGAACGTGCTCGGCGACCCCCGCCTGGCGCTGGCATGGCTTGCCAACGAACTGCGCGGCCTCGGGCTCACGCTGCGGGCAGGGGAGGTGGTGACCACAGGCACCTGCCATCCGCCGCTGCCGATTCAGTCGGGCGATCGAGTGGCAGCGGATTTCGGCGTGCTGGGAAAAGTATCGGTGGGATTTCGCTGAGCGCTGTCCACATCATTGCGAGCGAAGCGAAGTAGTCCCATGTCACGGCAACTGGAAAATGGATTGCTTCCTCGCTTCGCTGCTCGCAATGACGGTCGTGCGACTATCGCGCAAGCACTATTCCCGATGCCCAAAGATCGCGGACCCCACCCGCACATGGGTCGCGCCGAACTGGATGGCGGTGGCGAAATCGGCGCTCATGCCCATCGAGAGATTCTTCAGCCCATTGCGCGCCGCGATCTTGGCGGTCAGCGCAAAATGCGGCGCCGGCGCTTGGTCGACCGGCGGGATGCACATCAGGCCGGAAATCTCAAGGCCATACCTGTCGCGGCACGCAGCGATGAATGCGTCGGCGTCCTGCGGCGCGATGCCCGCCTTCTGCGGTTCCTCGCCGGTATTGATCTGAACGAATAATTGCGGATTTTTTTTCCGGGAATTGATCTCTTTGGCTAATGCCTGGCAAATGCTCGGACGGTCGACCGAGTGGATGGCATCGAACAGCGCGACGGCCTCCTTGGCCTTGTTGGATTGCAACGGACCGATCAGATGCAGCGTCAATCCGGGGTAAGACGACATTAACGCTGGCCACTTCGTCTTGGCCTCCTGGACGCGATTCTCGCCGAATACGCGCTGTCCGCCTTCGATCACCGGCGTGATCGCGCCTGCATCGAAAGTCTTGGAGACGGCGATCAGCGTGACCGAGGCGCGCTCGCGCCTCGCCTCCCTGCAGGCGCGCCCGATCGCCTCCTCCACCGCGGCAAGCGCGTTTGGTGAATGCGAGGTTGCGGCGAGTTGCTTATCCGTCATCACGTCCACGCGGGAGCCGTAAATCTACGGCGCTCGGTCCAATTTTACCGAGTTCCTGAAAGGCCTCTTCAACCATTACCTCTAGCCTCCGCGAGGGGCAGGGGATCGAAAATGTCTCGCATCAGTTTCAACCGCAACAAGGCCAAACTCAAGCAGCTTTTGGGCATTCGCGCGCGTCTGGCGCTGTTGGCCGTGATCCTGGTGGCTCCTCTGATGCTCGAGCGCGCCCGCTCGCTGGAGGGCGCCCGCGCCAAGCAGGTCGCGCAGGCCTCCGAAGAGTTCCTGCGGCTGGCGAACTACAGTGCCGACGCCCAGCGCGAGGTGATCTCCTCGGTCGAGACCGTGCTGAAATCGGCGGCCTATATCCGTGCTTCCGCCGGCGGCGTCGGCAGAAGCTGCGATATATTGCGCGCCAGCCTGCCGACCAACCTGCCCTGGATTCGCAACATATTGCTGGCGAGCGGCGACGGCCGGGTGCAGTGCTCGACCAGCAACACCTTTGTCGGCGTCGATCTCGGCGACCG
>JAFAUV010000186.1 GCA_019243075.1 Bradyrhizobium sp. | reverse complement strand
GCGCAATCGGCGCGGGACGCGGAAGCCTCTGGTGCTGCCGTTGGCCGCGCGGTGCAGGCGATGCAGACCATTGCCGAGAAGATCACCATCGTCCAGGAGATCGCCCGCCAGACCGACCTGCTCGCGCTCAACGCCGCCGTCGAAGCGGCGCGCGCCGGCGAGCACGGCAAGGGCTTTGCGGTGGTCGCCTCCGAGGTGCGCAAGCTCGCCGAACGCAGCCAGGCGGCCGCAGCCGAGATCGGCACGCTGTCGGCGGAGACGGTGAAGGTCGCGCAGGAAGCGGGCTCCATGCTGTCGAAGCTGGTGCCGGACATCAAGAAGACGGCCGAGCTGGTCGAGGAGATCACCGCGGCCTGCCGCGAGCAGGATGTCGGCTCGTCGCAGATCAACCAGGCGATCCAGCAGCTCGACAAGGTCGGTCAGCAGAACGCCAGCGCCTCCGAGCAGGTGTCGTCGACCTCGGAGGAATTGGCCTCGCAGGCCGAGCAATTGCAGTCGACCATCGCCTATTTCCGCATCGAGAACGCGGTACGCAACGCGACGGCCGCAGCGCCGATGGACCGTGCGGTCAGCCAGCTTCGCGCCAAGGCGGCGAGCATGCAGGCCGCCGAGCGCGGCGCGAGGAAAGCTCCGGCGGCCAAGCCGGCGCGCGCGGCCAAGGCGGCCAATGGCGGTTTCGCCTTTGCCATGAACGAAGGCGACGACGATCGCGACGCGGATTTTCAACGCTAGCAGACGCGATGAAGGTGGGGCGGCGCGACCGGGTTCGCGCCCTCCACCTGAGCTCTCAGGATTGGGGAAAGCAACATGGCCGAAATGGCGCAATATCTCACGCTTGGTCTTGCCGGCGAGACCTTCGGCATCGGCATCCGCAACGTGCGCGAGATCCTGGACATGCGGCCGATTTCGCGGCTGCCGCATGCCCCGCATTTCCTGCTCGGTATGATCGACGTGCGCGGCAGTGGCTATCCGATCGTCGACCTGCGGCTGAAGCTCGATCTGCCGAGCGTGCCGGCGACCGACGCCACCCGCATCATCATCCTGGACGTGCCGGTCGGCGGCCGCGTGGTCGGCGTCGGCTTCGTCGCCGACTGCGTCTACGAGGTTACGGACATCGATGAGGCCGGCGTCGAGCCGGTGCCCGAGGTCGGGGGCCGCTGGCAGTCCGACTACATCGCCGGCATCGGACGCAAGGCCGACAAGTTCGTCGTCCTGTTCGATCTCGCGCGCCTGATGGCGCATCGAGGCATGCCGGCGGCCGAGTCGGTCGAGGTCGACGAGACCGTCGCGGCGTAGGCGATGACGCCCATCATGCAACACGCCGCGGCGCATCTCTCCGATCGCCATTTCCGCGCCATCGCCCAGTTGATCGAAGGCCAGGTCGGCATCAGGCTGCCGGACGGCAAGCGCCTGATGCTGGAGGGACGGCTGCACAAGCGCGTTCGCGCCCTCAATTATTCCGGGCTCAACGAGTATGTCGACAATCTGTTCGACGACGATCAGCTCGACAGCGAGCTCATGCATCTGATCGACGTCGTCACCACCAACAAGACCGATTTCTTCCGCGAGCCGTCGCATTTCGACTTCATCAGGGAGGTCGCCGTTCCCTCGCTCCTGAAGCAGCGCAGCCGCGACGGCCTGAAGGTCTGGAGCGCGGCCTGCTCGACCGGCATGGAGGCCTATACCACGGCCATGGTGCTCGACGACATGACGAGGAGCGGGACGCGCATGCGCTTTCGCATCCTGGGAACCGACATCTCGACCGCCGTGCTGCGCATCGCCAGGACCGCGATCTATACGGGCGACACGCTGGCGCCGGTGCCGCCGGAGTTCGTCAAGCGCTACTTCCTGCGCTCGCGCAACCGGCTGAGCGAGGAGGTGCGCGTGGTGCCGGAATTGCGCCGGCCGGCCAATTTCATGCGCCTGAACCTGATGGACAAGAGCTATCCGGTCGATCGCGACGTCGACATCATCTTCTGCCGCAACGTGCTGATCTATTTCGAGAAAGCGACCCAGCGCAAGGTCGTCAGCCAGCTTTGCGATCACCTGCGTCCGGGCGGCTACCTCATGGTCGGCCACTCCGAATCGATGGTTCAGGGCGTCGTGCCGGGCCTGAAGCAGGTCCAGCCGACGATTTTCAGGGTCTAGAGCATGATGCAACCAGATCGAGCCGGAGCGGCGGCCAAGGTTCATCTCTCGCGGAGGGAAAGGTGAAA
>JAFAUV010000122.1 GCA_019243075.1 Bradyrhizobium sp. | reverse complement strand
AGCCGGATCGGTCGATTGTAGCGACGGTCGTTCGGATCTTCGCACCAGGCATCTTCCGGCTTGATCGCATGGACCGGGAGCAATGTGCGCGGCCGCGGATGGCGGTCGGCGCGCCACCACAATTTCCTGGGGTGAAAGATGCCCCTTGGCGTGCCGCCATCGCCCTCGCGCTTGTTGGCCAGAATGCCGCCGCGCCCGAGTGCGACGGGGATCATCACGCCCTCTGCGGTGAGCCAGCCCTGCCGGGAATTTCCAGGCCGCGGGCGAATCCTGATCATGGTAAGCGGGCCCGGGCCTATGCTGTAAGTCTCTGGAAGAGCTTTCATTTTTTTGCCTGGCCGTTCGCCCGCCGGCTCCCGCCGGGAAGTCCCAAGGCTTCATTACAGCACATTCATCGAAACGCCGGGGGAATCTGGAGTAAGCTGCCAGCGGCTTGTGAATCAGCAATGGTTCCCTACTTGAAACGCAAGAGCCGAAACATCGGCCTCGCGCTACCCAAACTTGCCAACGCGCGGTTCTCGGCGCATCACTGCGCCCCAGCCGCTAACAGGATGTACCAATGGCCAATGCTCGCAAAATCCTGATCGTGGATGACGATACCGATCTCCGCGATACTCTGGTGGAGCAATTGTCCCTGCATGACGAGTTCGAAGCTTCCGCGGTCGATACCGGCGCCAAGGGCGCGAGCGCGGCCAAGGCCAATTCCCCCGATCTGGTGCTGATGGATGTCGGCCTGCCCGACACCGACGGCCGCGAGGTCGTGCGTTCGCTGCGCAAGGGCGGCTTCAAGGCCCCCATCATCATGCTGACCGGCCATGACACCGATTCGGACACGATCCTGGGCCTGGAATCCGGCGCCAATGATTATGTGGCAAAACCCTTCCGTTTTGCCGTGCTGCTGGCGCGGATCCGGGCGCAGCTCCGCCAGCACGAAGCCAGCGAGGACGCGGTGTTCTCCGTCGGCCCCTATAGTTTCCGGCCGGGCTCCAAGATGCTGACCGGGGCGAATGCCCGCAAGGTGCGGCTGACCGAGAAGGAGACCGCGATCCTGCGGTTCCTGTACCGCGCCGGCCAGCTCCCGGTCTCGCGCGAGACGCTGCTGCAGGAAGTCTGGGGCTATAATTCCGGCGTCACCACCCACACCCTGGAAACGCACATCTACCGGCTGCGGCAGAAGATCGAGAAAGATGCTGCCAATCCGGAGATCCTGGTGACGGAAGCCGGTGGCTACAAGCTGGTGCCGTGATACGATTCGCCATGATGAATCGCAGGGGTGATCCGGCAAAGCCTGCTCCGGACCGATCCGGGACCGATAGCGGTTTTCCGAATTGATCGTGCCCCGAAAATAAGGTCGGTTGCGAAAGCTTTATGTCCATCGAAGACGATGTGGCGTTGCTGGAGCGCGTCCCGACCTTCCGGGTGTTGGGGCGGGAATCGCTGCGCATGCTGGCGATCGGCTCGGAGCAGCGCGAGATAGCGCGCGGCGATCGGCTGTTTCAGCTGGGCGACGAGGCCGATTGCGGATTCGTGGTGCAGCGCGGCTCGTTCCGCATCGATGACGGCGCCGGCGCCGAGATGATCGTCGGCCCCGCCGCTCTGCTCGGCGAGCTCGCGCTGGTGCATCCGATGCGGCGGCCATCGACGGCAACGGCATTGGAATATTCCACCGCCATCCGCATCGCCCGCAGCCTGTTCCAGCGCGTGCTGGAAAGCGATCCCGCCGCCGCCCGCCGGCTGCGCGACGAATTCGTCGCCCGCACCAGCCAGATCGCGAGCGATATTCTGATCGCGGGCGGGAAATTGAGTACCTGATCCCTCCCGCCTCTTCCCGCAGGTGCGGCGCGCGAGGCGAACGCCGAGCAGGCTGCTATGGTGACGTCAAACTTCCAGCGTCACCGTCACCGGCACATGATCCGACGGCCGCTCCCAGCCGCGGGCGTCGCGCAAAATCCGGAAATCGCTCACCGCGTCTTTCAGCGCGCGCGAGACCCAGATGTGGTCCAGCCTGCGGCCGCGGTCGCCGACGGTCCAGTCCGCGGCGCGGTAGCTCCACCAGGTATAGACCTTCTCCGACAGCGGGATCCGCTCGCGCGCGACGTCGTGCCATTCGCCGGCGGCGAGCGCCGCGGAAAGCTTGTCCACCTCGATCGGCGTGTGCGAGACGACCCTGAGAAGCTGCTTGTGCGACCACACATCGTTTTCGTGCGGCGCCACGTTGAGGTCGCCGACCAGGATGTGGCGGTCCTGACCCCGCGGATGCAGCGGCTCGCACGCCTTCATCTCGTCGAGGAATTTCAGCTTGTGGTCGAATTTCGGGTTGAGCGCGGGATCGGGAACGTCGCCGCCGGCGGGAACATAGAAATTATGCAGCACCAGCGGCTGTGCGAGCTGCGCCCTCTCGCCGAAGGAAACCGAGATGTGGCGCGAATCGATGATGTCGCAAAAGGTGCGGACGTCCGTCTTGTCGAACGGCAGCTTCGAGATCACGGCAACGCCGTGATAGCCCTTCTGCCCATTCAGCGCGATGTGCTCATAGCCGAGCCGCTTGAAGCGTTTGCGCGGAAAGGCGTCGTCGATGCATTTGGTTTCCTGCAGGCACAGCACGTCGGGACGATGCGTCTTGATGAACCTGGCGACGAGATCGATGCGCAGCCGCACCGAATTGATGTTCCAGGTTGTCAAGGAAAGACGCATGGGCTCGCGTCTTAGCATGGTTCGAGCGAAGTCCCGTGGATTGTCCACAAGGGGCTGCACAGGTC